>JBEBCV010000380.1:0-13929 GCA_041157505.1 Chloroflexota bacterium
TCATATTCATGTGTGGCGCGGATCGTCTCCTAAATGCCCCTAAGAACGAGGCGACGTTCTATTTTGTTCCATGAAAACGAGCTATATATAGGTCAACATGACCGATTTGGCGATGGTAGAATGGTCATGATGCTAAAGAGATCTATCTCAGACTCGAAACGGGTGGTTCTGATCGTGGGGGCGGTAATAGTATTGGCATTATTCTGTTTGGTGGTGATTGCTGGCGTGGGTTGGGTGGTGTTTCGTTCAGAGGAGACCCCCGAACTCACAGCAGAACCATTCACTATTGATTATTGCGGAGCAGAACTGACGGACCTATGTGTGATGTCGTTCAGTCAGGATGTTTTCGGCAATACCATGGTAAATCTATTCGTGCCATTTAGAGAATATCCTACTTTTGATTTAAATATCATCAGGCAATCTGGTGAGAGCCGCTTTGAATGTGAATGGGAAAAGAAAGTGCCAACAAATGTGCATTGCACAGGGACTACCATCAGCCTTGGAGAGGGGTTTGAACTTCAGGTCATTTCGGTAAAAGATGAAAGTCTGATCGCATATGGACCTTTCACCCTGACTGCCTATCTTATTACTACTCAAACTGCAGATGGAGAACCAGTCGCCTCAGATACGCCCACACCTGCTCCTACTGAAGAAGCTTCTCCCACACCGACTGAGACTCCCGAAGAAGACCTTTTTACACCTACAGAAAATCCGGAAGAATTTACAGAAACAGCAACAGAAGAACCGGAACTTATTGTGGAAACAGCCACTCCATAGCCAACTTGATTTCATGGTAAAAGTGGGTCTATGAAGACCTTTCAAAACCGCGATCTGTTATGGGGATTGCCTTTGTCTTTGGCGGCAGGGGCAACACTGACCAGCATCCAACCAGGGAATTGGTTCATCGGTTGGTTGGGATATTCAGTTCTCTTTTTGCTTACATTCTTTTTTCTTTCTTCATCCATTCGTTGGGCGGCTGGCGGAAAAACGCTGGTATGGATGGTTGTCCTTGCTTTTGTTTTGAGGTTCGCAGGTGGCGTAGGCACATATTTGGCTTTGCCTGTTTTTGGTCATGCTGGGGATGAGGAGCAAAGCGCTGGCTTTACTTATACAGATGCCTATCGTCGTGATGCCCAGGCATGGGACTTGGCCGTTTCGGACCGTCCCATTTTGGATGCGTTCAATAGCCGCTTCGCGTATGACCAATATGGTGGGCTACTGGCGTTCAGTGCTTTTGTCTACCGTTATCTTTCTCCAGATGCGCATCGTGTGTTGATGCTGGTCTTGATGTCGGCATTGATGGGGGCGCTTGGACTTCCGTTTTTATGGAAGGCAGTCAACTTGCAGTGGGACGAGAAGATTGCAATGGCTGCTGGCTGGTTTTTTGCTTTATATCCAGAAAGCGTGCTATTGGGTGGGGTTGCCATGCGCGAGCCATATCTGCTGGCATTCAGCGCATTTTGTTTATGGGGATTTGTAGACTGGAATATCAACCACGGGAAAAGTTCATTGTCCTGGCTGGCAGTTGGGATCATTGGCATGCTCCTGGTTTCACCTTCCATCGCTTTAGTTACCTTGGTCATTTTAGGCGGCTGGCTTTACTTCTCCAGTGAGCGCGGACGTTTTCCTTGGTGGGTGGCGGTTGTGTTGGGCGTGGTTTTCGTTGCTGGGTTATTCCTGCTCTCATCCGCTTTGGATCGAAATGGTAATCTTGGCGGAGGTGGTCCGCTTGGGGTGATACAGAATTTTGTCCGCGAGGCGTTCAAGTGGAATTCCTATAAGATCGAGCGTGAATCAGGTTGGGTACAAAAACTTTTTGAAGAAATGCCTGGCTGGATGCAAATGCCTTTTGTGATGATCTATGGCATTTTACAACCTGTCTTGCCTGCGATCTTTATCGCACCAACTGAAATAATCTGGAAGGTGATCGGTATCTTACGAGCAGCGGGGTGGTACACATTGCTTCCAGCGTTGATCTTATCTTTCTGGACAGGGTCAAGCTCAAGTACGGGAAGGAACCGAAGCATCCTATTATGGTTGAGTTTTGCTGTTTGGGTTTGGATCCTCTTTACGGCGTTACGTGGCGGCGGCGATCAATGGGATAACCCGCGCTATCGTACTATTTTGTTGATGTGGCAGGCGATCGTTGCGGGGCATGTTTGGATTTGGTGGCGCGAGACACGGAATGCCTGGGTGGGGCGTGTGATTGCCATGGAGATCATTTTTCTGATCGTATTTGCGCAATGGTATGCAAATCGTTACTTGCATATTGGTGTTCAATTGCCATTTGGCGGGATGGTTGCATTGATCCTTGGCGCTTGGTCTTTGATCTTGGGCTGGGGGGTATGGCGTGATAGACGCACGCGGACATAGTGTATAATTCAGCGTCTGAATTTTGAACCGAGGAGAAACAATGCCCACTGCACTTATTACCGGGATCACTGGTCAGGACGGTTCCTACTTGGCGGAACTCCTGCTTTCGAAAGGCTATCAAGTGATTGGAATGGTTCGCCGTTCCAGCACTGTCAATTTTGAACGCATCGAACACCTGTTGGATAACATCACTGTCTTGCAGGGTGATTTGCAAGATCAAGGTTCTTTGCTTTCATTGTTGGAAGAATATAAACCCACTGAAATTTACAACCTGGCTGCACAATCTTTTGTGCCGACTTCATGGGGACAACCCGCACTGACCGGCGATGTGACCGGCTTGGGTGTCACCCGTATGTTGGAAGCCATCCGTTTCGTGAACCCGAAGATCCGTTTTTATCAGGCATCATCCAGCGAAATGTTTGGCAAGGTGTTGGAAGTGCCGCAGCGCGAAGAGACTCCGTTTTACCCTCGCAGCCCATACGGTGTGGCAAAAGTGTACGGACATTGGATCACGGTCAACTATCGTGAGTCGTTTGATATTTTTGCGACTTCGGGTATTTTGTTCAATCATGAAAGTCCGCGCCGCGGGTTGGAATTTGTGACCCGCAAAATATCAGATACTGTTGCAAAGATCAAACTTGGTAAAACAAAAGAACTTCGCCTTGGCAATCTTGAGGCGCAGCGTGACTGGGGTTTTGCCGGCGATTACGTCCGTGCCATGTGGCTGATGCTTCAACAAGATCATCCCGATAATTATGTGATCGGTACTGGCGAAACACACTCTGTTCGTGAGTTCTGTGAGATCGCCTTCTCACATGTAGGTTTGGATTACAAAGAATTTGTTTTGGTGGATGAACGCTTCTACCGTCCTGCTGAAGTGGACCTGCTCATTTCAGACCCGAGCAAGGCTCGTAACGAATTGAAGTGGGAGCCCGAAGTCTCCTTCAAACAACTCGTGACCATGATGGTGGATTCAGATATCGCCCGCCATAAGAAATTGGGTTAGTGCATTAGATGACAGCCACTTTTTGAGTGACTGTCATCTGCTTTAATTATGATCTCTCCGAAATTGTTCAACAAAGAATTGCCCTCCTGGCTGCCGTTAATTCTGGCAGGTGTGGGGGCGATTCTGTATCTAATTCAGGCGATCATTTACGCTCATACCACGGTCAGTAGTTTGGATGAAGGCTCGTATCTCATCAAAGGCATGTTCTATTTGAATGGAGTTTACAAGCCGTTCGAGCCGTACGGTCCGCTGACCAACAAAGCCCCATTTGCATTTCTCATTCCTGGCATTGCTGAATATCTTTTCGGTGCAGGCTTGCGAACCGGCCGCTATTTCTCCATCTTTCTTGGTTTGCTTACCATTCTTGGGGTGTGGATCACTGCCCGGCGCTGGACCAATACCTGGCTGGCAGCATTGACTGTTTGGGTGTTTGCGCTCAGCCCAATGATCATCAAGTTGCATGCCCGCGCAGTTTCAGAAGTCATCATCGCCTGTATCCTCGCTTGGATCTGTGTGCTTGTACTAGATAAAGAACGTCCCTTGTGGCAGGTCATTCTTGCATCGGCATTGGCAGCGATTGCAGTGTTCACCCGTCAGAACATGGCGCCGATCCTGCCTTTCTTGATCCTTTACACCTTTTGGCAGCATGGCAAACAAAAAGGGCTTTGGGCATTTGCTGCGGGTTCGTTTTTCTTCCTTGCTTTTCACATTTTCTATTGGCCCCGTGTGATGACGATTTGGGCGCCATGGCTTCCTGAAAACCTGACACCCTTTCTTGATCCATTCCGCATTCCAACCGATTCGGTTCCGATCTGGGACCCAAACATTGATTTTTGGAATCGACTCAACTCCTTCTTTCAAGGACTACGCTATCACTTTATCCCTCTCCTTGGCGGACTCTTTGGCTTGATCCTCCTCCCGCCTCGCGCGGACTGGAGGTCTGCTCCTGCCATGCGAGCGGCTGTTTTCCTCGCTGTGAGCTATTTCGTGCTGGCAGCCATGCACGGCTGGGCGGCGATCGCGAGTCAATACGAAAGTTATTCCTGTGTTTTTTGTTTCTCGAATTACCTCGGTTTTTTCGACCCGCTTGGGATTCTCTTTTTTGTCATTGCATTTGCCTATGCTTGGAACCAAAATCCGAACTGTGTTGTGAAAATATTATCCATACTCGTAGTGCTTGTGGTTGCTACGGGCATTGGTTACTCACTCTTTGAACAGGTTGGCAATGGGTTGCTCAACCTGCCCATTGTGCCGCGTGTCCGTTCGGGTGGGATTGGCTTTGTAGCCATTGTCGATGCGTTGACCCAGGGACTGGATATGCCACTGGTGCAGGTCAAGCGTTGGATCAGTTCATCGTTGGGCTTTCTGGTCGGTTTTGCTGTCTTGCTTGCTTCGCTTTTTGTTTGGAAGCGTGCTCAAAGATCGAACTTTACACTAACACTCGTCAATTCGTTTCTCGTTGCTGGCTTTGCCCTATCCCCTGTCCTCCACCTCGGTGAAAGCAGATTGGACTGCAATACGGACATCATCCGCGATCATGAGGAATTGGGTTCTTATCTTGCTTCGATCATTCCTGCCGGGAGTCTGGTATATTGGGACGGCGGCAACGCATATACCCCGATGATCTATGTTCCAAAGGCGCGTATTTTCCCGCCGCAGATCAATGATGGGTATACTTTCCATATTGGCGGCGACCCGGATGTGCTGTACTACTTCAGCCACTGGAACGCTGAATTAGATGCTCGCTGGCGTGCCGAAGCGGATATTTTCATTATTGAAGCCAAACGCTACTCCAACTGGAAAGATTTCCTTACCCCGCAGGAATTCCAGGAATTTGCAAAACCAACTGCTTCGCCCTCGTGCAACGAAGGTGCAGAACTAAGGATATTTCAACGATTACCATGAACCTTTCACTGATCATTCCTGTTTATAACGAGCAGGATAACCTCCCAATGCTCTTCGATGCTATCTATACGACCATGAATTCCCTTGGCAAGACATGGGAAGTGATCCTTGTAGATGATGGCAGCCGCGATAAGAGTCTCTCGATCCTTCAAACATATGCCGAAAAAGATCCAGACCATGTGCGTGTGATCTCATTTCGCCGCAATTTTGGGCAGACTGCTGCTATTGCCGCCGGGCTGGATTTCTCTCGAGGCGAGATCATAATTTTGTTAGACGCCGATATGCAGAACGACCCATCTGATATTCCCATGCTATTGGATAAACTCGATGAAGGGTATGACCTTGTAAGCGGATGGCGTAAGCAGCGCAAAGATAATGCTGTGACCCGCAATTTTCCCTCCATGATAGCGAACAAGCTCATCTCAATGGTCACTGGCGTGGAATTGCACGATTACGGTTGTACGCTCAAAGCCTATCGCCGACCTGTCTTGGAAGGCTTCCGTCTTTATGGCGAAATGCATCGCTTTATTCCTGTGTTCGCCAACTCAGTGGGAGCTCGAATTACAGAGGTCATTGTCAACCACCACCCCCGCCGGTTTGGTAAGACCAAGTATGGGCTGGAGCGAACCGTGAAAGTCGTCCTCGACTTGTTCACTGTGAAATTCCTGGTCAGCTTTTCATCCAAACCGATCTATCTTTTCGGCGGGACCGGGTTGGGGTTGATGGTCCTTAGCGCCATTATCATGTTGTATCTGTTCATCCGCCGCATCTTCTTCCTGGTTGGTGTAACGGGATCACCGTTGTTTCAAACCAGCACCATGTTCTTCATTCTCGGCTTCCAATCCATGCTGATGGGCTTGATCGCAGAACTTTTGGTTCGTACTTATCACGAGTCCCAACGCAAGCCGACATATACCGTTCGCACAATGATCAATATCAAAGATAATGATTAAATGGTTACGTGAAAATCGCCAGATGATTGTCCGCGGGTTGGGCAGCCTTCTGGCGTTGGTCTTGCTTTTGGTCTTGATCCAGGAGGAGGGGGATGGAGAATTATTCTCGGCGCTTCGCCGGGTTTCTCTTGTGTATTTTCTGTTCGCACTTATAGCATTGTTGATATCGCGAATTTTTGCGGCAACCCGTTGGTTTGTCTTGCTTCGCTCAGCAGGCGTCGAGATTTCTCTCTTGCGCGCCATTATGTTGATGTTCACTGGAAACTTTTCATCCAACTTTTTACCAACAACGATCGGTGGGGATGTTGTACGCTTGGGCGGCGCCATGCAAATGGGATATGACCGCGCCATTTGCCTCGCCTCATTGGTTGTGGACCGTTTGATCGGGATGGCGGGAATGGCATTGGCGCTCCCTTTAGGCTTGATCCCCCTATTCTCTTTGGATGGCGGATTGGTTCAGTCCTTCACATTAACTGGCTTGTTCCAAAAAGCTCTGGATTTTGGAAAGAGGACTTTTGAAGCATTCTCCATTTGGATGAAGAAGCCATTGGGGTTAAGCGGCGCATTACTTTCCACACTTGGTAATCAAATATTCATTTATCTGATGATCTATCTGCTTCTGCAAGGGATCGATCATCACGTCTCTTTCTGGCTCGTAGCAGGGATGTACACTCTGACCTATTTCGTCACTCTCATCCCCATCTCCATCAATGGCTTTGGCGTACAGGAACTTTCGATGGCTTTTCTGTTGGTTCAACTGGGCGGATTAAGTTCATCCGAAAGCGCGACCATTGCTTTGTTGACCCGTGTGCTGTTCATTCTTGCCAGCCTGCCTGGCGCCTTCTTTCTGCCATCCATTTTGGCGGCAATGAACGAGAAAAAGGTCGATGTGCCAGAAACGAATGGATGAAGAAACATGGAACCTGTTTCTCCTCGAAAATTTCTTCAAGTTTGGTTATGGGCGCTGACTGTTGTTAGTGTGCTTGCTGTTTTTCAAACCATTCAACGCACAACTGAATTAGAGATCGTTATGCTCCGCTCCAAGTGGATCGGATTGGTGGGCATCTTTGCAATTACAAGCATTCTGGCATTCTGGCTTTCATTCTCGTCGTTCTTGAATCGCATTATTAACTGGTTGGATGTTTTCGAAAGTCAGCCACTAAACCCTTTACGAATCACACTTCTCGTTTCACTCATCATCTTCGGCTTTATTGCAATTTGGCTTTTCCGTCTTTACATCTTTGGCAGCACCCTTCCACAAGTCATGCCGATTCTGTGGATATTCCTGTGGGCAAGTCTTGTGCAGACTTTTGGGTTGAAACTGCTTCGAAAATTAGATTGGGGTTCAGCTTTTGCCTTCGTTATATTAGTTCAAGGGCTGCTTTACCAAACGTACGGAATTTTCTCCATCACTTCTGCCAATCCATTTTCAATGGGCTACTCTGAGGCGGGGCGCCATTATTACGCTTCTCTGTTCTTCTCTGAAAAGCTATATGGCATGGATCTTCCACTTCCATTCCTTCACCCAACCAGATATTTGCTCCTCTCCATCCCTTTCCTTGTAGATGGTTTACCGCTTTGGTTCCATCGTTTCTGGCAGGCGTTCTTGTGGTTTGGGTTGACTCTGGGCGCATCCCTGAGCCTTGCCCGTTTCACTCGTACAAACGGATGGAAGTATCTTATTATTGCGGCTTGGGTATTTCTATTCTTCTTCCAAGGCGCGGTCTATTATCACTTGCATGTGATGGTGATTCTGATTCTTGCGGGTGTTTCGGTCAATAAACCGTGGCGTTCACTTGTGTTTATCATCCTTGCATCACTGTGGGCAGGTATCAGCCGCGTGAACTGGTTCCCTGTTCCGGCAATGTTGGCAATTGCAATTTATATTCTTGAAACGCCCGTTAATAACAAAAGTTGGAAATACTGGCTTACCCCTGTTGTATGGGGTGTAAGCGGAGTTGCGGCGGCGCTAGCCTCTCAATTTGTGTACATTCAAATTTCTGGTAATGCCGATGTCGCCGCGTTTGGTTCCAGCTTCACTTCAGATTTGATCTGGAGCCGCTTACTACCGAACGAGACCTTCCCCATGGGCATCCTGCCGGGGATATTGCTTGTCTCGTTGCCCATGTTTGCAGCTCTGTTCCAAATGCTTCGCGGCAATATCTCTTCTCTTCATCCATTGCGTTGGCTGGTTTTGCTCGCGATGTTGGTTGTATTGTTTATCGGCGGGGCAATTGTCAGTACCAAGATCGGCGGCGGCGGTGACTTGCACAACATGGATGCGTATCTGGTGATGCTTTCAGTGCTGGTCACAGCTTTTTGGGCGAACCAAGTAAAGCCAGAGTCTGAAGCGAAGCCGATGTGGGGACAGGTCAGTTGGGGCATCGTTGCGGCTGTGCTGTTGATTCCGCTTGGGTTTGCGATTCGTCACATCGGCTTTTTGCCATCCTTCAATGAGAAGGTCGCTGAAACTGATATTCAAAAATTACAAGAGGCACTTCAAAGCGGCGGTGAAATTCTGTTCATCACCGAACGACAAATGCTGACCTTCAATATAATTGATGGCGTAACGCTTGTTCCTGAATACGAACAGAGCGAGTTGATGGAAATGGCAATGTCACGCAATCGCGCATATCTTGAACAGTATTATGCTGATCTGCAAGATCGCCGTTTTGCGTTGATCGTTGCCGAAGACCAAAAATTTACCACTCAAAAAACAGGTGCTTTTGTTGAAGAAAATGTAGCGTGGGTCCGTTATGCGGGTGCGCCATTGTTGTGCAATTACAAACCGATTCTGACGTTGACATCGAACAACTTGCAAGTATATGAGCCGCGTCCGAAACTAGTTGAATGCAAAGATCCCTTCGCTGAATAAAATGCGCATCCTTACGATCATTCATGAATTTCCTCCCATTGGTGGCGGCGGTGGCAGAGCCGCGTATGACATCTGCAGTGAACTCGCGGCGCGCGGTCATGATGTGACCGTGTTGACTGCGCACATGAATGGTTTACCTCGCAATGAAATGCAGGATGGATTTCGCCTTGTGCGGATTCCATCCAAACGGACCGAAGCGTTCTCTGCAAGTTTTCAGACCATGCTCGCCTTCGATCTCGCCGGACTTTGGGCTGGTCTTTCTCTTATTTGGCGTTCCCGCCCCGATATCATTCATACCCACTTCGCCGTCCCAGCTGGTGCGCTTGCCTTTGCTTTGTCTGTGTTGACGGGTGTGCCATATATTTTGACGGCTCATCTTGGCGATGTCCCTGGCGGCGTGCCGGAAAAAACAGCGCATTGGTTTCGTTGGTTGCAACCATTCACAACACCGATCTGGAAACGCGCCAAACAAGTTGTGGCGGTTAGCGAATTCACTCGTCAACTTGCATTGGCACACTACCCCGTGAATATTCGTGTCATCCCCAACGGCGCAGACTTTACTCATGTGACCACGGAGAATTTTGAAGTAAACCAACCTCCACGTATAGTTTTTGCCGGACGTTTTGTTTCGCAAAAGAATCCGCTGGCGATCATTCGGGTTTTATCCACGCTCAAAGATCTGAACTGGACTTGTTCCATGCTGGGCGATGGACCCATGTTTGAAGAGGTCAAAGCTGAGATCGAAAAACATGGCATGACAGGACGCTTTCATCTCACCGGTTGGGTCACACCTGCTGATGTGTTGAGCGAATTCTCCCGAAGCGACATTTTGTTTATGCCCTCGCTCTCTGAAGGTCTGCCCGTAGTCGGCGTGGATGCGTTGATGAAAGGGCTCGCCATCGTCGCCAGCCGAATCGGTGGATTCCTCGACTTGGTGGACCCAGACCGCAATGGCTATCTGATCGACTTGATGGATGAGGCGGGGTTTTCATCCGCCCTGCGTGAATTGATCTCGAACCGCGAAAAACTTATCCAATTCCGTCAGATCAGCTTGGAAAAATCGAAGAACTTTGATATAGGGAAGATTGTGGTGCAATACGAAGAGATCATAAGCAATGTAATTCGCAGTCACAAGTAGGGGAATCGTAGGGATTCTCAGTATGACTCGGCTTGACTCTTTGGGGGAATCATGTCAGAATTCAAATTCTGAACGCTCAAATATGACAACAAAAATAAAACCACACGAATATGCCCTGCTGGATGAGATCGCACAGGATTCTCTCGTCACGCAGGCGAATCTCTCCAAGCGCCTTGGCATTGCTGTTGGCAGTGTTAATTGGTATATCAAACGTCTCATCACTCGCGGCTGGGTCAAGGTTTCGCACCTTGACCGCACACGCTTGCAGTATGACCTTACTTCTGAAGGCATGAAAATTTTTACCCAACGTGCCATGTCTTATGCGCGCGATTCGCTCAAGGTGTATGACCATTTGCGTGATAAAGCCAAGACTCTTGCAGCTGATTTGAAGCAGAGCGGTATTAAGCGGGTTTATCTGAATGGTGATGATCAATTGATGGACATTCTGCGCTTAACCTGTATTGAAGCCGGGCTGGAGATCAGCGACCTGCCTGAAGATTGTGTACTTGAAGCCGATGGGCGTGGGTACCGTGCCCGCATAAAGTAGAGAAGAAACATGGCTAAAAACTTTGCTGTCATCGGTGCAGGCGGATATATTGCCCCTCGTCATCTGCGTGCTATAAAAGACACGGGTAACCGCCTGCTTGCAGCTGTGGATCCAAAGGATTCGGTCGGTGTGCTTGACCAATATTCCTTTGACATCCGCTTTTTCACCGAAATTGAACGCTTTGACCGTTACCTTGAAAAACTGCGCCGCGGACCGGAAGCAGAACGCATCCATTATGTTTCGATCTGTTCGCCCAACTATTTGCATGATGCACACTGTCGCCTTGCCCTGCGCGTGGGCGCGGATGTGATCTGTGAAAAGCCGCTTGTAATCAACCCTTGGAACTTGGATGCTCTCGAAGAGATCGAAGCGGAGACAAAACACCGTGTCAATACGATCTTGCAGTTGCGTGTTCATCCAAGCTTGATACAACTCCGTGAGGCGTTGCAAACTACCAAAGAAATGCATGACGTTGAGTTGACCTACATCACCAGCCGTGGACCCTGGTATCAAGTTTCATGGAAAGGTGACTATGAAAAGTCTGGTGGTGTGGCAACAAATATCGGTATCCATTTCTTCGATTTACTCATGTGGTTGTTTGGTTCTGTGAATGGAATTAAGGTCTATCATAAGGATGAAGAGCGCATGTCTGGCTTTATCGAATTGGAGCATGCGCGTGTACGCTGGTTCCTTTCGGTAAACCGAGAGGATCTGCCAGAACAGGCAAAAACGAATAATAAAACAACCTTTCGTTCCATCACAGTGGATGGTAAAGAGATCGAGTTTTCAGAAGGCTTTACGGATCTGCATACGAAAGTTTATGAAGAAACACTTGCCGGGCGCGGATTTGGAATCAAAGATGCCCGCCCGTCTGTGCAATTGACCTATGATATTCGCAAAGCACAAATTTCTCCATTAGACACGTTGGCACATCCATTACTGAAGAAATAAAAATGGCTGAATATTTTGTTCATGAGTCAAGTTATGTGGATGAAGGTGCCGAGATCGGTACGGGGACCAAGATCTGGCATTTTTGTCACGTCATGCCGCGTGCCAAGATTGGCGAACGCTGCAACATTGGTCAGAACGTGTTGGTGTCGTCGGATGTCACCATTGGGACGAATGTAAAGATCCAAAACAATGTTTCACTTTACACCGGTGTGATCGTTGAAGACGATGTCTTCCTTGGTCCTTCGATGGTGTTTACGAACGTTATCAATCCGCGCAGCCATGTCAGCCGAAAGGATGAATATAAGACCACCCTGGTGCGTAAAGGTGCATCTATTGGTGCAAATGCAACCATCGTTTGTGGCACAACCCTTGGACGTTATTGCTTTGTTGGCGCTGGGGCTGTGGTGACAAAAGATGTCCCCGATTATGCGTTGGTGTATGGCACTCCGGCTCGCATCCGCGGTTGGGTGTGTCAATGTGGTGAACAGCTTGTTTTTGAAGGCGAACGTGCTGTCTGCTCAAAGTGTGGCGATGCTTACAGAAAACAGGATCAAATAGTTATTCCGGAGAGAAGCGAATCATGATTTCATTGGTTGATCTAACCGCTCAATATCATTCCATCAAAAAAGAGATCGATACGGCGGTTTTAGCCACATTGGAGTCGGGATATTTCATTCTCGGTCCGCAGGTGGTGAAGTTCGAAGAGAGCATTGCAGCCTATCTTGGAGTTCAACATGCAATTGGTTTGGCTTCTGGAACAGATGCGTTGGTGATTGCGCTGCGTGCTTTGAATATCGGGGAGGGTGATGAAGTAATTATCCCTGCCTATACTTTTTTTGCGACGGCTGGCACGGTAATGTCGGTTGGCGCGAAGCCTGTGATCGCGGATGTTGACCCACAAAGTTATCAGATCGATGTGAGCAAGATCGAAGTGGCGATCACCTCAAAGACAAAGGCGATCATCCCTGTTCATTTGTATGGTCACCCGGCTGAGATGGGTCCGATTCTTGAAATTGCCCGCAAGCATGGTTTGAAGGTCATCGAAGATAACGCACAGGGATTTGGTGCGGAATATCTTGGAAAGAAGACAGGTTCATTTGGTGATATTGCTTGTTTGAGCTTTTTTCCGACAAAAAACCTGGGTGCTTATGGGGATGGTGGCGCAGTGGCAACAAATGACCCTGCTTTAGCGGAACGAATGCGGATGCTGCGCACCCATGGTTGGAAGAAAAAATATTATTCAGAAGAAGTCGGCTATAACAGTCGTCTCGATGCGTTACAGGCTGCGATCTTGCAGGCAAAGTTCCCGCATTTGGATTCGTGGAACGAAAAACGCCGTGAACTTTCAAAACGCTATACGGAACACCTTGCGCCTCTGGGAATTGTCACGCCGGTGGAACGCGAGTGGGCGAAGCATGTGTATCACTTGTATATCATCCGCTCGGAGAAACGGGATGAACTGCAGGCATTCCTGAAACAGAAAGGCATTGCTTCGGAAGTGTATTACCCGATACCGCCGCATCTGTCCGTCCCATGTAAAAAATTTGGGTACAAGGAAGGCGACTTCCCGCATGCAGAGAAAGCTGCCAAGGAAACTCTTGCGCTTCCGTTGTATCCCGAACTGACGTTGGCACAGCAGGATGAAGTGATCGCGACTATAAAAGAATTTGTGAGTAAATAATTATGGATTTGAAAACGACTGAGCAAGAGAACTGGTCACTGGTCATTCGCCCGCAACGCGCGTGGTGGGACCTGCGGCTTGGCGATTTATGGCGATATCGTGATCTGGTTTGGATGTTTGTTTGGCGTGATTTTGTTGCTTATTACAAGCAAACCATTCTGGGTCCGTTGTGGTATTTGATCCAACCGATTTTGACGACAGGGGTGTTCACCGTCATTTTTGGGAATATTGCGCAACTTTCCACAGATGGGTTGCCGCCATTTTTGTTCTATCTGGCAGGCAATACGGTCTGGACGTATTTTTCCGCGAGCCTGACCAGTACATCCAATACATTTACTGGTAATGCCGGTTTATTTGGAAAGGTTTATTTTCCAAGACTCGCCATGCCATTATCGGTGGTTATTTCTCAGATCATTTCGTTCGGTATTCGGTTTTTCGTATTTTTGGGCTTTCTTATATATTTCATGGTTTCAGGGGCAGATGTTCATCCAAACTGGTGG
>JBEBCV010000381.1:0-7562 GCA_041157505.1 Chloroflexota bacterium
AAAAATCCAGATGCCATTCCTGGCGTGGTGGTCTACAGTCATGGTCCGTTCGCATGGGGCAAGGATGCGATGGATGCCGTACACAATGCGGTGGTGATGGAAGAGGTTGCGTTCATGAACATCCAAACCATGATGCTCAACCCAGATATTCAACCCATGCAACAGGAATTATTAGACAAGCATTACTTGAGAAAACACGGCGCAAACGCCTATTATGGACAATAGACGATGGACGACAGACCATGGACGATGGAAGAACGTCTATGGTCAATTGTCTATCGTCCATGGTCAAAACAAAAGGAGATGCAATCATGATCGATCTAAAAGGATATGAAATTTGGTTCGTAACGGGAAGCCAACATCTTTATGGTCCCAAGACCCTGGAGCAGGTTGCTGAACATTCAGAAGAGATCGCAGCAGCGTTGGGCGCATCCAAACACATGCCGGTCAAAGTAGTATTCAAACCTGTGTTGACCACACCAGATGCCATTCGCGAATTATGTCTTGAAGCGAATTCTTCCAAGAACTGCATCGGTCTCATCACATGGATGCACACCTTCTCCCCCGCCAAGATGTGGATCTCTGGCTTAACCCTGCTCAAAAAACCGTTCGCACATTTACACACTCAATACAACCGTGAAATTCCGTGGTCTGAAATTGACATGGATTTCATGAACCTCAACCAGGCTGCACATGGCGACCGTGAATTCGGATTCATCGGCAGCCTCCTGCGCATCGAACGTAAAGTGGTGGTGGGTCACTGGGGCGACGACGCGACTCAGTCCGAACTTGGTATTTGGGCACGCGCCGCCGCTGCATGGGCAGATTGGCAAGGCGGAAAGGTCGCTCGCTTTGGCGACAACATGCGCGAAGTTGCTGTGACCGAAGGGGACAAGGTACAGGCTGAAATTCAGTTTGGTTATTCCACCAACGGTTATGGCGTTGGCGACCTCGTCAAATACATCAACGACGCCACCGATGCCGAAGTGAATGCACTTATCAAAACCTATCTCGATGAATATGAAGTTGTCCCTGAACTCAAACCTGGCGGCGCACGACATGAGTCATTGCGCGATGGCGCCCGCATCGAAGTTGGCTTGCGTGGATTTTTGAAAGACGGCGGCTTCATGGCATTCACCGACACCTTCCAGGATTTGCACGGATTGAAGCAATTGCCCGGTCTTGCAGTGCAGCGCCTGATGCGCGATGGTTATGGCTTCGGTGCTGAAGGCGATTGGAAGACTTCCGCGCTGGTACGTGCCATGAAAGTAATGAACCACGGTATGAGCGGCGGCGTTTCGTTCATGGAAGATTACACCTATCACATGCATTCGCAGGGCGATAAAGTGCTCGGCGCTCACATGCTCGAAATTTGTGAATCCATTGCGGCTCACAAACCCAAGCTGGAGATTCATCCGCTTGGCATTGGCGGAAAGGAAGACCCCGTCCGCCTCGTATTTGATGCGCAAACGGGTCCTGCCATTGGCGCTTCCATGGTCCACATGGGCGGACGTTTCCGCATGGTCGCCAACGTAGTGGATGTTGTCCCGAACGATGCTCCTCTGCCCAAGCTTCCTGTTGCCCGAGCCTTATGGATTCCGCGCCCGAACCTCAAAGTGGCAGGCGCCGCATGGATCTACGCTGGCGGTGCACACCACACCAGTTTCAGTTACTCGGTTACGGCTGAACACTTGCAAGCTTTCGCAGACATGGCAGGCATCGAATTCCTGCTGATCGACGAGAACACCCGCGTACAGGAATTCCGTGAGAAGCTGCGCTGGAATGATCTGTACTATCACCTGAACAAAGGCTTGTAGATTCTCTTCTCCTCATGCCGGGCTGAGGGTATGACCTCAGCCCGGCGCAAAAAGGAAGTTAATAAAATGCAATATCGCGAACTTGGACGCACCGGCTGGAAGGTTTCAACTGTTTCTTTTGGGGCATGGGCAATTGGCGGCTCGTGGGGCAATGTAGAAGATAAAGATTCACTGGCAGCATTGCATCGATCCATTGATATGGGTGTCAATTTTATTGACACAGCCGATGTCTACGGCGATGGACGTTCTGAACGGCTGGTGGCACAACTTCGCAAAGAGCGAAGCGAAACCATCTATGTGGCAACCAAGGCAGGGCGTCGGCTTGACCCGCATGTGGCAAAAGGCTACAACCGCGTCAACCTGACAGCATTCGTTGAACGAAGTCTCAAAAATCTCAATACAGAAGCCATCGACCTTTTGCAATTACATTGCCCGCCCACTGAGGTCTTTTACATGCCTGAAACCTTTGGTGTGTTGGATGATCTCGTTAAAGCCGGTAAGCTGCGACATTATGGTGTGAGCGTTGAGAAAGTGGAAGAAGCGCTCAAGGCAATGGAATATCCGAATGTACAAACCGTGCAGATCATTTTTAATATCTTCCGACAACGCCCGGCAGAATTGTTCTTCCCCGAAGCGATCCGTCGCAAGATAGGCATCCTCGCGCGTGTGCCGCTTGCCAGCGGTATGTTGACCGGTAAACTCACGGCCCAATCCACTTTTGAGAAAGACGACCACCGCGCTTTCAATCGTCATGGCGAGTCATTCGATCGCGGTGAGACCTTCTCTGGCGTGGACTACGAAACTGGCTTGCAAGCGGTTGAAGAGCTTCGTGTGCTGATTCCCGCTGGGTGGAGCATGCCGCAATTTGCCCTGCGCTGGATTTTGATGCATGATGCCGTCACCTGCACGATCCCCGGCGCAAAGAATCCGGCTCAAGCGGAGGATAATGTCAAAGCGGCAGACCTGCCGTCCCTGAGCCCTGAAGCGATGGAAAAAATTCGCAGTGTGTACAAATCTCACATCCGCAGTTTAGTTCATAATTACTGGTAATCCATATTTATTACTCATAATCAACACAGTGTAGAGGCGTTATGTTTTATGGCGAGATCACCGGGATCAACAAACCTGTTGCGCGTGTTTTGCAAGGCACCACCATGCTTGGGAGTGACCTGAACGAAACTGAAAGTTTTGCTTTACTTGATCAGGTCTATGAAGCAGGCGGGAACACGCTCGATACGGCGCATGTTTACAGCGGCGGAAACAGCGAACGAGTGATCGGGCGTTGGCTGCAAGCACGCGCACTTCGCGAAAAGATGGTCATCATCACCAAAGGCGGAGCACACTCTGAAGACCGCCGCAGGATGACTCCCTTCGACATCACCTCAGACCTGTACGACTCCTTAGCCCGCCTCAAAACAGACTATATCGACTTGTATCTCCTCCATCGAGATGATCCCAATATCCCATTTGAAGAGATCATAGATACATTGAATGCGCATCTGCAGGCTGGGCGGATTCACGCTTTTGGCGCTTCGAATTGGTCGCATCAACGCATGGAAGCGGCAGCAGCCTATGCACAAGCAAATGGACTAAAGTCCTTTGCGGCGAGTAGTCCTCAATACAGTCTGGCAGAATCTCATGCAGAACCTTGGCCGCTTTGCCTCAGCATCAGCGGCGAATCAGGCAAAGAAGCACGAAATTGGTATGCGAAAAACAACCTGCCTGTTCTGGTTTGGTCACCTCTCGCAAGCGGATTCTTCTCCGGTCGGTTTCGACCCGATAACCTGCACACCTTCGGCGAACGTGAATGGGATGAAGTGGTGGTGCGGACCTATGCCAAAGAATCCAACTTCCAACGCTTGGAACGTGCAACACAATTGGCAAAAGAAAAAAGTGTGACTCCCGCACAAATCGCTGTTGCTTTTGTGATGAACCAACCCATGAACATGTTTGCTATTGTGGGTCCGCACAGTATTCAAAAATTCAAGGAAAATGTCGCAGCCGCCGAACTTAAACTCACCCAGCAAGAAATTGACTGGCTCGATCTGAAAAGTGAATCACGCCCATGAACAAACGCACTCTAAAAAATGACTTTCTGGAAATTGAATACCTCACCCACTCTCTGCGCATCAGCGGAATAACACCAACGGGCAAAACAAATTTGTTGGTGGATCTCAGCCCTGAAACGCCCATACCAACACCTTATGGCGATTTTTATTTTCGGGGTGGGCATCGTCTTTGGCATGCGCCTGAAGCCATGCCGCGCACGTATGCACCCGATACCGGCGATCTGAAGATCATCGATCTTCCCAATGGTGTGACTCTTGAAACAAATACTGAGCCCGGTACTGGCATTCGCAAAAAGATTGAAATTCAACTCGCACCTGATAAACCATCGGTCACACTTAGCCACACCCTCATCAACGACGGCATGTGGCCCGTGGAACTCGCTCCCTGGACAATCACTCAACTTCGTTTGGGAGGCACGGCTATTTTGCCCATGCCCACAGAAAAAATGGATGAAGCTGGACTTCTCCCCAACCGTCAGTTTTCTTTCTGGCCCTATGCCCGGCTCACAGACCCACGCCTGAACCTGAGCGATGAATTCAGCTTTTTCCACGCTGAATCCGCTTTGCCGCCTTTCAAAATAGGTTACTTCAACCCGCACGGTTGGCTTGCATACTATATCGATGGTATTCTGTTCAAAAAATCATTTGGCGCATCAACTCAGGCAACCTACCCAGACAACAACAGCAATGCAGAACTTTTCTGCAACCATCAGTTCGTTGAACTCGAAAGCCTTTCTCCGATCGTAAAATTACAGCCAGGCGAATCGACACAACACATTGAAACCTGGGAGATTTTCAAAGACCTTTCTCAACTCCCCGGCGAATTACAGAACAAGATCAAAGATCTCAAGTAAAAGCAGGACGGGCTCATAGCCTGTCCTGCTTTTTTAAAAATGTACTTCTTTGCCTATGTTTGTCGATAGGCAGTATCGTTATTTTTCGCACTTCCCTGCCAATATGCAAAAAGGAAAATGGCAGGTGCAATGACAAACTCAATAGGTAACGGGTTGGGCCATTGCTTTTGCTTCATCCAGAAATCGATCAAGAGCCTCACGGTCGTAATACACTCCGCGTAAAAAGACTCCTTCGATCTGTTGCGCGTTCCTGATATCCTGCAAAGGATTCCCTCGAAGAAGAATCATCGAAGCCGTCTTTCCTTCACGAATACTGCCCAAACGATCTCCCAACCCCATAAAATTTGCCGGAATCAAAGTAGCACTTCGTAAAATTTCTACAGCTGGAATTCCTGCCTCCTGCCATATCTCCATTTCATCATGCACAGCAAATCCGGGAACGATCCCAGGAACCATCAGGTCTGTACCCACCATAAGCGGGATCCCAGACCGATGCATACCAGCGACCATGCGTGCCCAGTTCTGCCAGATACTCTCTGGAATGTTTGATTGTCCGCTCCATTGAGATCTCCAAATATTGAAAAGTTCTGATGTGATGTATTCACCATGGAGAATATTGGCAGCCTCAAGTGTATGTTGGCTTGGAAAGTTTTTGAAAGTCACCACCGTGGGTACAACCGTCAGTCCGCTTTCACGCAGGTTCTGATAGACCTTCTCCAGCATTGCCGGATCAACCTCATCCAGACGATCAAAGTAATGCATTTGTGAACTCATTCCAGAAAAGGTCAACCTCACTGGCTCTCCCAACAAACGGGCAATGATCTTCTCGAAACCGAACCAATGCTCTGCACTATCCAGCCCGGCAGCTGCAGCATCTTCGATATAGATCGATTCGGGGACATGCCCGACCACTTTCAATCCACACGCATCTGCTTCTGCCAAGATTGCTAAAAACACATCCTTCTCAAGGATGCTGTAAACCTTGATCATATCAACGCCTGCATCCGCCTGCTTGCGGACAGCCATCTTTGCTTCTTCAGGTGTTTTGATTCCCATTGAGATCTGAGGGATCATTGGCGGATCTCCATCCAAGATATAGCCGGTGGCGATCATCTCTGGTCCCAATATCTTTCCCTGATTGAGTTCATCTCGCAATGGCAGAATGTATTCGTTCGGCATTCCCATATCACGAACAAGCAGAACCCCATTTGCGATCAACACCCGTCCGGTTATGGGCGCATCAAAATAATGTACATGTGCATCAACAAGACCTGGGATCAGGTAAAGTCCATGTCCGTTCACAACCTGTGCATCAGATGGGATCGGCATCTCACCCTGTAAACCGATCTTGTCCACCCGATTATTCATGATCAGTACGGTTTGGTTGGGAATCAACGCCCCTTTTTCAACGTCAACGACTGTTACATCTGTGATGGCACATGTTTTCATGGTTTCACTCCTCCTTCGGCAAGGGTTCCATATGGCGCAAGGAGAAAATTAGATAGAGAAAGTCTGAAACAGAAAAAATATATTGCTTTTACTATATCGAATTATGAACTTTTTTGCATCCACCAGTAGAGGGGTTTTCCGTCCGCTCACATACATGGTTGGCAATGCATGGTTCCAGTTTTTGTAACTTTTTGGCAAGATAAACATCCAAAGAAATAATAATAAAACTGGAGAAAGTCAGTATGAATTTACTTGAAATGTTGTTCGGCAAACCTATTCCTGAGATCGAACCAAAAGAATTGAACGAAAGATTAAAGAGCAATAAAAATTTTATTCTCGTTGATGTTCGCCAACCCGGCGAATTTAAGAGCGGACACGTCCCCGGCGCAAAGTTGATCCCACTCGGAGAACTCAGCCAGCGGACAAAAGAACTTCCCAAGAACAAAGAGATCTTTTGCATTTGCGCATCTGGAAATCGCAGCAGCTCTGCCGTGAGAATGCTTACATCGCAAGGGTTTAACGCCATCAATGTACGTGGCGGTATGTACGCCTGGTCTCGCACCCAATTCAAGGGAAAATAAATTGATCGGTTTGGAACTTCTTCTCGGCTTTGCGATCGGGCTTTCGCTCGGGTTGCTTGGCGGAGGCGGTTCGATCTTGATGGTTCCTGCACTGGTCTATCTACTCGGGCAATCGCCGCAAGCTGCGGTGACCACATCGCTTGCGGTCGTGGGTGCGAATAGCTTGATGGGCGCAAACTTTCATCGAACGCAAGGGACGTTGAACTGGCGCATCGCTTTGGTCTTTGGTTGGGTCGGCATGCTGACGGCGTTCCTCGCCTCGGACTTTTCCAAACTGATCTCCCCCACCGTCTTGTTGATCGCCTTCGCTGTCCTTATGCTGATCATCGGAAGTTTTTTGCTCGTTCGAAAAGATCTGCAAGAGGCGGTCTCTTTCGAAAAGCCGCTCTGGGTGACACTTCTCAGCGGAGCCGTCGTTGGTGCGTTGACCGGTGTGCTGGGAGTTGGAGGCGGGTTCCTTATCGTTCCGGCACTGGTGGTTTTGGTTGGGCTGTCAATGCAAGTTGCTGTGGGCACCTCATTGGTTATAATCACAATGAATAGTATTGCGGGGCTCTTGGGACATATTCATGACAACTCCATTCAACCACTGATGATCCTGGTCTTTGTTATATCGGGTCTGGCTGGGACGTTCGTAGGTTCACGCCTCGCAAAGCACCTGCCTGCCAAAAAGCTTCAAACTGCTTTTGCCTGGTTCGTCATTCTGCTGGCGATCTTTCTGCTGGTGGATAATTTCAATAAACTCTATTAAAGGTATTTGGAGAAACACACATGTACTCACAACAATTTTTC
>JBEBCV010000382.1:0-4272 GCA_041157505.1 Chloroflexota bacterium
ACATAGGTCACACGTGAAGCGAGGACGGGCACATCGCCAACAGTGATGCGTTTTGAGGTCATATACGGGAAGCCCGCATTGGAGACATCCTCGGTAGTAACTTTCTCAAGGATGGTACGAGCTTTGGGTCCCCACATACCGATACAGGCGTAGTTCGAGCCGACGTCTTCCAAAGTCACGCTGCCATCTTCGGGCATCTGCAACGAGAGCCAGGACATGTCGTGCTGACCGAACGCCGTTCCAGTCACAATAAAGAAGCGATCTTCGGCAAGGCGGGTGACGGTGAAGTCACATTCGATGCCGCCACGTTTGTTGAGTGCCTGGGTGTAAACGAGGTTGCCAACGGGCACATCAATTTGATTCGCACAAACCGTGTTGAGGAATTTCAACGCGCCGGGTCCGCGGACTTCGAATTTGTTGAATGAGGTTTCATCGAACAGACCGGCGTTCTCACGGGTCATGAGATGTTCATGCCCAATGGCGCGACTCCAATTGTGGCGCATCCAACCGCGTGGTTCGTGACCATGCGTAGCGAGTTCTTCATATTTACGGAACCAGTTGGGGCGCTCCCAACCCATCTTCTCACCGAAGGAACAGTTGAGGTCACGCAGGCGGAAGTAGGTGGGGGAGACTCGGACGTTACGCTTGGAAAGACGCTCTTCAGCAGGATAGTGGATATCGTAATACTGGGTGTAGGTTTCGAAAGTACGTGCGCGTGTATATTCGAGGCTGTTGTAATTCGGACCAAAGCGACGCACATCAAGACGCCACACATCCCATTCGGGCGAACCGTCTACGATCCATTCAGCCATTACTTTGCCGATACCGCCTGCACCTGCAAGACCATGCGCACAGAAGGCACATGCCACCCAGAAACCTTTGACGGAAGTGGGTCCAAGTAGGAACTCGCCATCGGGTGTGAAGCCTTCAGGACCGTTGAGCAGCAATTTCACTGGGGCATTTTCCACTGCAGGTACGCGGCGGATGGAGTTTTCCATCAACGGGGTGAAGCGGTCCCAATCGGGTTCGAGGAGTTTAAATTTGAAATCACGTGGAATGCCGTTCATACCGAAGGTGGCGGGTTGACGTTCATAGCCACCGGTGACAAGTCCGCCCACTTCTTCGCGCCAGTAAACGAGCAGGTCTGGGTCACGCAGGTTGGGGAATTTATTGGTCACACCTTTGATGGGTTCAGTGAGGATGTACAAATGCGCCATTGGGATGACAGGCAAATTCAAGCCAACCATTTTGCCAACTTCGCGTCCCCACATACCGGAGGCGTTGACCACGACCTCGGTCTTGATCGTACCCTTGTCTGTCACCACTTCGCTGACGCGCCCGTTGACGACGTTGATCTTTTCAACATTAGTATAGAAGAAGAAACGTGCCCCGCGATTTTTCGCGCCAATGGCGAGAGCATTGGTTAGACCAGTCGGGTCGATGGAACCATCGTTGGGGGTGTAGGCTGCGCCAACAACGCCGGTGATATCCATCAGCGGGAACATATCTTGCGCTTCTTTGGGGGAGATCAACTCCATGGGCACACCGAAGGAACGGGCGAGACCCACGAGGCGTTTGGTCTCTTCCATACGTTCATGCGATGAAGCGAGACGAATACCGCCGACTTCACGCCATGACGTGTCCTGACCGGTTTCGGCTTTGAGGCTGCGATACAAGTCCGTGCTGTAGTGCATCATGCGGGTTAGGTTTGCGTCCGAGCGCATTTGCCCGACGAGCCCCGCCGAATGCCAGGTGGAACCAGATGTCAACTCGTGACGTTCAAGGACAACAACGTCCTTCCACCCTAGTTTGGTGAGATGATAGGCGATGCTTGCCCCGCCCACGCCGCCGCCGATGATGACGACCTGCGCCTGTGTTGGAAATTCAGACATAGAAGTCTCCTGTGATAGACGATTGACGATAGACCTATGACCCTAGACAACCTGCTATTGTCCATTGTCTGCGGTCTGTCGTCTAATTTATTTTTGCCAAACCGAATCAGGTCTTGCCATTTCTGCTACGATGTCGAATGTAGAGATCGCACCTAGTGGGAACGAGTCGGGATTTTCTTTATCCACCACCACAAGGCGATGATAATGATTTTGGATGAGCATGTCGGCAGCTTCACGCAGGCTGGCGTTAATATCGATGGTGAGAGCTGGGTGCATCACATCGCGGACGGTGAGTTTTTCATCCACACCATTTTTGACCAGTTGCATCAGATCATGTCCGCTCACTACACCGATGACCTTGCCGTTCAAGTCCACTACCAGAACCGAGCGCCAACCAGATGATGTCATCGCGTATGCAGCAGAGAGGACCGGAGTCTTTCCGCGGCAAACGAGAATTGCATGCGACATCACATCCCCAACTTTCTCTCGTCGTGATTTGATCTTTTCTGAAAGGCTGGCAACGAAATCAGATAGCGAGATCGTGCCAACCGGTTTTTCATTCTCTAAAACTAAAAACCGCCCAACCTTTTTCTGCATGAAAAGGTCAGCGGCTTCGGGAAGGGGAGTAGCGGCATCAATAGTATCAACAGGTTTTGTCATTAAGTCTGAAGCGGTGAGCTTTCGCATCGTGTTCAAGCTTTCAGGGTCTGAAGAAAGCCATTCACCCGCCATCAGATCAAAATCTGAAATGACCCCCACAATACGACCGTCACGATCAATAACGAACAAAGCATGTACCTGGTGTTGATCCAACAGGGTTGCAACCTGACCAAGGTTTGCATCGGGTTTGCATGTGATCACACCAGGATGCATTAGATCTTTTACGAGCTTCGTCATGGAGACTCCACAAAATAAATCACCCCGCAGGTTGGGTTTCCGTACTCGATTTGCTCCTGCAGGGCGCTGTACTCGCTATTCAATTGATTATAATGAAAAAATCAAAATCTTGCAAATTCCTTCAGATTCTTATATAATCCGTCAGATGGGTAAACCCCTCATTCCAGCCCAACGAAGAGAGAAGATTCAAGAGTATCTTGGTATTCATCAGATCGCGCGTACTGCCGATCTAATGAATTTGCTTGAGGCTTCTGAAGCCACGGTTCGTCGTGATCTGGAATGGCTTGAACAAAAAGGGATCCTTGAACGCACGCATGGGGGAGCAGTTCTTAATCAACGTGTGATCTTCGAGCAGGAATATCAACTGCGCTTGAAGAATTTTCCAGATGAAAAGAAACAGATCGGTGAATTTGCCGCAACCCTCATTGAAGAGGGTGATATCGTTTTTGTGAACAGCGGAACCACTGCAACACAAGTCCTTCAATTTATTCCAAGAAACCCGCGCATTACTGTATTCACAAATAATGTAAGTGCCTTGGTGGATATCGGTGACCCGGGCTTTTCTCTCAACCTGACCGGAGGCGAATTCCAAGCTCGGTCCAACTCTCTTTCCGGTCGCTTCGCACTGGACAATTTGGGCTTGGTCTTTGCCAACAAAGCGATCCTTGGTGTGGACGGAATCTCCCTAAAACACGGGCTGACGGTTCCCACCAACCCCGAAGCTGAAGTAGTCCGCAAGATGATCGAACGCACCAAAGGACAGGTCATCATCGTTTCGGATCATAGCAAGTGGGGCGCTGTCTCTAATTTCCATGTCGCGAACATCGATGCGATGGATAAACTTGTAACGGATACAGGTTTTAGTAAGCAAGCGAAAAAAGAATTGGCGGATTATTCCATTGAAGTTTTCCTTGCAAATGGCGTCGAGGTTTAATATACAAACATGTTCCAGAAAGTGTTTAATTCTTGAACGTGTTTTATTATTTTTCTAATACATCAAACTACGGAGTTGATGAATGAAAACTCAGGCAGAGATCGTTGTCATCGGCGGGGGAATTTATGGGGCGCAGGTTGCATATCATCTTGCGAAGAACGGTCGCAAGGATGTGGTCATTATCGAAAAAGGTGAGATCGCCAGTGGAGAGTCGTCACATGCGGCGGGATTGGTGACGCAGTTTGCCACGTCGCAGGCGATGTTACGCTTCCGCATGTATAGTGTGCAGCTGTATAAAGAGCTGGGGTTGTTCAGCACAGTCGGTAGTTTGCGTGTGGCATCGAGCAAGGAACAATTGCTCGAAATGGAACGCAGCGTCAGCCGCGCCAAAGCACTTGGTTTGGACTGTGAAGTCATCTCACCAGAAGAAACCAAACGCACCATGCCACAGATCTCAGACAAAGATCTTTACGGCGGTATTTATCTGCCCGGCGATGGTCAACTTGACCCGTATACAACAACCACGTCCATGGTGAATTTTGCAAAGCA
>JBEBCV010000383.1:0-12052 GCA_041157505.1 Chloroflexota bacterium
GGTGGAGGCGACCGCGGTTGGCTTGAGCTGGACGCTAAAGGAGCCAGTGGTTTGTCAGACCTTATTGTTAATGGGTTCCCCGGCATAATTACTGTTCCACAATGGTTCCCCTATAAAACAGGCGTAACCGCCTCTGTGTTTGATAAGGCCAAAGGGCTGGTTGAAGGTAAAACAGCCTTTGTACCAGTATATAACGCGTATTGTTTAAGCACAGATGGCGCTGGAATTCCTACAAATTGTCCGGATAAATCTAATCAAACACCGCCTGTGCCTGGTTATGTGTCCAGTCCACCTGATCTGATCTCAGTAGACACCGGCTCAAATACTTACTTTAGGGTCGCCAGTTTTGCCCCCTTTATTGTGACCTGTGTTTCGTCAAAACCAAATGAAAAATGCCCCGTAAAATCTTTTGTGAATTTAGACAAAAATGTTCGGACGATTGAAGGGTATTTTGTTAGTGGATATACTGGTGGAAATAGCATCGACCCTGACGGGTTTTATCTGGGAGTTTACATAGTTTCTTTAATAAAATAGACAATTACCAAATTGTTACTATTATCAAATCCACGAACTAAGGAGGCTTATTTTGAATTCGCGAGTTCGAACAGGATTATTGATCATTATTGGGGGTTTCTTTCTGCTTGCGGGAGGAGTGTATTTTGCATTGCGGATTATTGGACCTAACGTCATAGGAATCACATCCGAAGCACCTCCCACCCCGGAACCAGAGGTAATGATGCAGGCTATCTTTGCGGCCAGAGATTTGCCCATGGGTACTGTTATTTCTGCCGAAGATATAAAAGTTGCGGAATTCCCCATAAGATTCGCACCGCAGGATGTGATCGCGGGTCCAGAAGGAGCGGTCGGGAAAATCTCAAAAATGGATTTGGTTGAAGGCGAATTGTTACTTGGGCATAACTTGGTTGACCCCACAAATGTATCAGCGTATGATGTTGCCTATATCCTGGATGACAACCATGTCCTCATGGCAATGCCTGCCACGGACCTGATGAGTCGTGAGGCCGTAATCAAACGCGGCGATATCGTGGATATGATGGTGTCTATCCAGGAGACTCTTGAGACGGTAAACGCCGAAGGGGAAACAACCGAGGGTGAAACCCAGCCTGAGGAAACCAAGCCCCAACAGGTCACATTTACAGTTTCACAAAGATTGGGCATATCCGCAATCATTGTGGATATCGTGGAAGATCCGAATTCAGAAACGCCGCAAGAAAAACCAGACCAAAGTCAAGTGGTTGTACAGGCTTATCTAATCGCATTGAATCCACAGGATGCCCTTGTAGTAAAGTACTTAAAAGATATAGGCGGCATTTTTGAATTTGTGATTCGCGCTCCCACTTCAACGGGACAATTTGATCTCACGCCAGTAACCTCTGAGTTCATCAAAGAGCTTTATGGTTTGGATTTACTTCCCTAAATTATGATCGGAAAAGGCTAAATATGACGAACATTCAAGACCAAATTCGTGTGCTTGCCATTTCGTCAAACGAATTGATGTTGGAACTCATCAAAACTTCCCTCGATAAAGAGAATAACTATTACTTTATCGAATACCAAAAATTGGGAGGTAATTTGATGGAGGGTATAGAACAAACGCAGCCAAACTGCATTTTATTGGATTACCTCTACCAGGGAGGAAATCCTTTGGATCTGATAGACAAGATTTCGCTGCAATTTCCAGAAGTGATCATTGTGATCATACTACCTCAGGATAAGATAACTGAGGCCAACCGCGCCATTCTGGCAGGTGCACGCGCCTTCATGGTCCAACCTTTTGATCAAAAAGACCTGTTGGATACATTAAAGCGGATCAAGGAGCTTTATAAACGAAGTCACCAGGGAAAAGTGGATCCATCCGCTGAGCATTTTATGGAGACGCGGGGAACGTTCTCGGTTTTTAGCCCCAAAGGGGGAGCCGGATGTTCAACGATCGCCATCAACCTGGCAGTTGCCTTAAAAGAGGAGCTGAAACAGGAAGTATTACTCATGGATGGTAAATTATTTTTTGGTGATCTGGATATCATGTTGAATCTAAAGACATTGAATTCGATCTCTGAGCTTATCCCTCATATCGATGTACTTGATGATGAACTACTACATGATGTCATCTCGGAACATTCTTCAGGAATCAAAGTCCTTCCCGCACCATTAAACCCAATTGCAGCCCAGGGAATACGCCCAGAAGAGATCCACCGAATCATTTCTGCTGCCCAAAATACATATCAAACTATTGTGATCGATGGCGGAAATTACCTAAACGAGAACACAGTCACATTGATGGACGCGAGTCACAAGATACTCTTGATCATCAATCCTGAAATAGCCAGTCTCCGGGATGCCAGCCGCTTCATAGAGTTATGCAACTCGACTCTATCGATCTCTAAGGACAAGATTCTGATCGTTGTCAATCAATATGATCAACGTGATGGTATCAGTATTAATGACATAGAACGTACCTTGCAAATGAAGGTGTTTTCTGCGTTACCCTGGGATCAACGAACGCCATTGCAAAGTATTAACCGAGGCGTACCGATCTTTACGCAAGGTCCAAAAACTCCGCTTCGAAAATCATTCGAAACCATGGCAAAAAACATTGCTGCTTTGATCGGCCATGGAAAAGCAGAGGACCTCTCCAAGAAAAAGAAAGGCATTCCTGATGTGCTTTCGAAATCTTCACGCTTGGGTTGATTTTAGATAACAGGCAGAAAACCACATGCCCCTCATTATCCTTGCTTTAGGTGTCGGAATTATTGGATTGGCGATCGGTTCCTATATTGTTTTAAGAGGAAACAACGATGTAAATGACCGCATCGAACAATTCATTGGAAAGCCATCAATAGCTTCGGCATCCTCTACAACCCTATCTGAGGTTGAGAGCGACGACTGGGTCAGCCGCTTCCGACGTCAATTCAATTTGTTATTTTCTGTCCTGAATTCAGGGGAGATGCAGCGGAAACTAATTGCTGGGAATTGGCCCGTAACTGTTAGCGAATATCTATTCCTGCAAGCCGGAGCGACCATCCTATCATTTCTTCTTGGATTATTGATCTTCAGAAGCGTGTTTCCTGGGGCAGGGCTTGCAATTCTTGCTTATGCAATTCCAGGGTATTTGCTTTTTCGAAGCGTCCAAGCACGCCAAAAGCTTTTTCAAAGCCAGTTGATCGATGCGCTCACTTTGATTCGCGGAGCCGTAGAAGCAGGGCTTTCGTTCGAACAATCTCTGAATGTTGTTATTCAGGAAATGGCTCCCCCTACATCAGAAGAGTTTCGCCAGGTGCGCAGGGAAATCAGGTTGGGGCTACCACTTAACCGTGCCCTTAGCAACATGGCGAGTAGAATGGAAAGTGACGATTTCAATATTGTTGTCAGTGTGGTCAACATCAATATGCAGGTAGGTGGAAGTCTATCAACCATTCTTAATGTAGTCATTGAAACCATCCGCCAGCGAATGTACTTTTTAGGTGAAGTCCGTTCTTTGACTGCCTATGCTAACTTTGCAGGGTATTTACTAACTTTATTACCGATCATAACCATTGCAACCCTTTCGATCCTGAGCCCAATGTACTGGGAACAATTACTTGAGCCTGGAATTACAAGATACATATTAGTTTATGCAGCATGCAGTCTGGCAGTTGGAAATATTGTCTTAAGAAGAATAGCCAAAGTGAAAGTTTAGCTACGGCACAAGGACACAACACGATGGATCTTAGTATTATCCTTCTATTGATTGCAACCCTCGTAACAACCTTGATCGGTTTAGCGATCATTTATGTAGGTTTTCGTTATTTCGGTGGTAACGAGACCCAACAACGCATTCAATCTTTTGTCGTTGATCCATATGAAACCCAACAAGAGCGGAACTTGATTACCCTTGAAAGCCGTGGAATCACAGGAAATCTCTTTCAGAGAACTGTCATATCCTGGTTGGGTTCGATTGTTGATTTTCTAGGACGATTTACCCCACAACAGACGGTTCAGGAAACACAACGCCGTCTCACTATTGCCGGGAATCCATTCAATCTTCGAGTAACGCAATTCTATGGGTTCCAGGTGCTGTTTATGATCGTTGGAGCCTTGATAGCACTATCAATTTTTCAATCAAAACCTTCACCATTGTTTTTGCTATTATCTCTGCTTTTATTAGTTACCTTCATCATCGGACCTGGAACCTGGTTAAAAGCCATGATGAGACAACGTCAGGAGGATATTCGAAGAAGTCTACCTGATGCGCTTGATATGCTTTCTGTATGCGTGTCTGCCGGGCTCAGCTTCGATCAAGCTCTCTTGCGTGTCGGGCAAACCTTCAAAACATCGATTGGCATTGAATTTGCCAGAGTTGTGTCTGAGATCGAGGTTGGAGTGTCTCGTAGACAGGCTTTACGGAATTTACAAGCCCGGGTGGATATCACAGAACTTTCAAGTTTTGTTGCGGTCATCCTTCAGGCAGAAACATTAGGTATGAGTATTGCAAGTGTTTTGCAATCACAAGCTGGACAAATGCGCATTTACAGACAGTATTTGGCAAAAGAGGTTGCCCAACTATTACCAGCCAAGATGATGGTGCCGCTTGTATTGTTCATCTTCCCTGCATTATGGGCAGTGATTCTGGGTCCAACGCTACCGAACTTAATGGACCTTCTTAGATAAACAATTCTATTCTCATATTTATTAAATTGATGGTGAAATGAAAAAAGAAACCGAGAAAGAAATTAAAGACGGTCTTAAAGAAAACCTCACCGCACCTGAAGTCGAGGAAGAGGCGGTAGTTCCATTTAATCCTGAAGAAATCCGTCTTAAATTTGAAAAAGCCAGTGAAGAACGAAGAGCCAAAGAAAAAATCAAAAATCGGCGAAATCTGATATTTGGTTTTTCCATCACATTACTCCTATGCTTGTTCATGACCTTTGTTACTATTCGGGTATGGATTGTGCTTGAGGAACGCCAACAAGAAATTGCCGCTTCCCTTACGGCAGAAGCATTAGCCAAAAAATATCAAAATGCCGAAAACCTTATTCTTACAGGAAAACCAGAAGAAGCATTGCTCCTGTACAAAGAAATCAAAAAGATCGACCCATCCTATAAAGATATTGATCAAAAAATAGAGACAGCGGAACAATACATAGAAGCCATGTTGCTGTATGAAGAAGGTGTCCAATTTATGAATGCTGGCGATTTTAACAAAGCATTGGAGACCTTTTCGTTGGTGGAACAACTCTATCCGGATTACAAAGACGCACCAGCACTGATCCAAAAAATCAAAGGGGATAAAGAAATCGCCCGTTTGAAAATGGAGATAAAAAAAGCCTACGACAACGAGGATTGGGAAAGTGTCATATCAAATTATGAAGCCATTCAGGCAATTGACCCATTTATTGAGCTCCCGGAACTGAAGGACATATTATTCACCAGTTATAGAAATTTAATTATCGCTCTCGCCAGCCGTACTGATCTAACCCTTGAAGAGATCGAGATCGCAGATGATTACTACCGTAAAGCAATAGCTTTAGTCCCTCAAGATAAAGACTATGCTGAGGAACGCGAGGAATTAAAAAAAATAGCTATTGAACGCCTGGCTAACAAATACTATCTTTATGCTCTCAGCCTAATAGAGAGTTCAGATTACTCGTACAAAGGGTTAAAGGAGTCAGTTCGGATCCTCAAAAAAGCAGATAACATTGGATCCGACTCCCCCATTATCATGGCGGAGATAGATAAAGCTCAGTTATTCCTAACTTCCTATGACGATCTCCTTCAATACAATTGGGACGGAGCGATCAGCAAACTTGAAACCCTTATTCACAAAGATGAGAATTATGCCGATGGCAGAGCCAAGTATTTCCTTTACGAAGCTTATTCAGCTCGCGGCGACGAATTGTTATTGTATGCAGATTTTGAGGGTGCATTCATAGACTTTCAGAAAGCTGAACTGATTGAATGGAGTGATAAGGAGAATCCATTACGTCTGTTCCAGATCCAAATACGCATCGCTGCAGTTTTGAATTCATTGGGCGAGATCGATGAGTCTGCTGAATACTACAATTACGCCTTTGAAAGTTTAGGGTACAAAAGAAAATTACTAGATCCAAATGAACAGGAATTGTTAACAACGCTCATTGAGGCAAATAAATCCTATCAACAAGGCGATGCTGTAGAAGCGATTAATTTATATGAGTCAGCAATGAAACAACAGGGATTAATCTTTGACGAGACGACCGTTTCGGTGAAGCAGGATGACACACTCGCTAACATCGCCTTTTTAAATGGCTCAACCCTTGAAAAGCTTCAATCTGTAAATAATATTGGGGAGTCCTTGATCATTAGTACAGACCAGGAGCTTGTGGTGCACTTCCTTCAAGGAACTGACCAATAATCACATTCGACGAGGAAAATAATCATGTTTTCAAATCGCCCTGCACTAAATCAAAAGAAGCAATTAGACAACTTATCTCCTGATACTGTTCAATTAATGAAGGAGAATCTATTTCACATTCGTGACGAGGTTCAGAAGCGTCTTCTTGTTGAATTTGATGGCGAGGTGACGATCGACAACACTCCACAACTACGAAAAATGATCGAAGATATTTTTAACCAGGTCTTGATCGAAGAAGGTCTGCTCGTTTCAAGTTCAAACAAAGTTCGTATGCTCGAATGGGTATATGCTGACATAGTTAGTTATGGTCCCCTTGATCCTTTTTTGAGCGATCCAGAAGTGACCGAAATCATGGTCAATGGACCTAAGACTATCTTTGTTGAAAAATTCGGAAAGATCGAAAATACCAATGCGGCATTTGAAGACGACAACCATCTTCGCCGTATCATTGACCGTATAGTTGCCCCCATTGGTCGAAGGGTTGACGAATCCTCACCAATGGTGGATGCACGTTTACCTAGCGGATTCAGAGTGAATGTGACGATCCCACCTCTGTCACTCGATGGTTCGTTACTCACGATCAGAAAATTCGCTCAAACCCCATTCACGGCTCAAGATCTGATTTCTAATGGCACCTTGAACCCTAACCTAATCGCATTCCTAAAAGGATGTGTTGAAGCACGCGTTAATATCGTGGTTTCAGGCGGAACCGGCAGTGGAAAAACAACGCTGTTAAACGTCATCTCTGGATTCATTCCAGATAATGAAAGAGTTATCACGATCGAAGATATCGCTGAACTCCAACTTAACCTGAAACATGTACTCCGCCTTGAAAAACGACCTGCCAACCTGGAAGGAAAAGGAGAAATTACCATTCGACAATTGGTCGTCAATGCACTGCGTATGCGGCCTGACAGGATCGTTGTGGGAGAGGTGCGCAGCGGAGAAGCATTGGACATGCTCCAAGCCATGAACACGGGTCATGATGGGTCGTTAACAACCGTCCACTCCAACAGCCCGCGAGATACATTGCGAAGAATTGAAACCATGGTCCTAATGGCAAGCATGGACCTTCCATTAAAAGCCATCCGAGAACAAGTATCTTCAGCCATCGATCTGATCGTCCATATGGAAAGAATGCGCGATGGCACTAGACGCGTGGTGAATATCACCGAAGTTCAAGGATTGGAAGGCGACACATTCGTTTTGCTTGATATCTTTCATTTTCATCAGACAGATATCAAAAATGGGCGGATCATTGGCAAATTGATATCTACCGGACTTCGCCCCCACTTCATGGAAAAGTTCAAGAAATCAGGAATTACCCTTCCTGATTCAGTCTTTGATGTTGAAAAATAACTCAGAGAACTTATCCCCACACTGATTTAAGAAGTTCGGGCAATATCTCGCCAGACTTGCCATGAAAAGCGAAGTCTACTTTGGGAGTAAGACGTGTTGGCTCGGCGTTGATCTCAATTACGACTGCGCCGTTATTTCGCGCCGCATATGCGAGCGAAGCTGCAGGCTGCACAACACCCGATGTGCCAATTGAAAAATAGACATGAGCTGTCCGCGAGGCGTTGACGGCGGCTTCGAGTTCGGTACGCGGTAACGATTCACCGAACCAGACAACATCTGGACGGAGAAGCCCACCACAAGCAGCACACGTCGGTACATATTCTGTATCGTCTCCCCAAGTTTCCGTGAACAAGCCACATTCTGAACAACGTACACGTTGAATATTGCCGTGCAGTTCCAGTACATTTTTACTGCCTGCAAAACGATGCAGCCCGTCTACGTTTTGGGTTATGAGAGTAAATTGGGAAACACGCTTTTCCATTTCGACCAAAGCATAATGACCGGGGTTTGGACGGACACCTTTGATAGCTTCACGACGCCATGCATACCAATCCCAAACAAGTTTGGGGTCGCGGGCGAAAGCTTCAGGCGAGGCTAAATCTTCTGGTTTGTATTGCGCCCAAAGTCCGGTTTGAGCATCGCGAAAGGTGCGGAGTCCGCTTTCTTGGGAGGCTCCTGCCCCTGTGAGGACAACAACTCGTGCGGCGGATGTCAATAAGCGGATCAGATCAGCAGGGAAGTCCATTAGGGTTTGAGTGTAGCGGTAGGGGGAACACACTCTAACATCTTGAGGCGTTCTTTAAATATATCTGTACGCCCAATCTCACCACCAGATTTTGTGGCAGAGACAACTTGATATTCGATCCAGGAAGTTTCAAAATATGCATCTTCAAGCATCTGACTGGTTGCCAGATCATGAATGTAGGTGCCAGCACCAATGGGTTGCATTTCTATAGTCGTCCACTTGGCAGCGCGTTCAGCTTTGAGACTTTTGAAGCGCACAAATAAAAGAACATGCTCTACATTTACCGTACTGCTCACCTGAGCTGTGATTCGAACGACTGATGGGAAACACCCTTTATCTTTGTATATTTCAGTGAGGGAGGTGTTCACCGAAACAAAGCCTTCCATCTTTACTGGCGGCATGAAAGTATTGGTAGGAAGCACCAAAGGGGTTGGAGAAGGTGCAAGTGTTTCTGTAGGCAAGGAAGTGGGGGTATGAGTTTTATAGCCAACCAAGGTTGGAGTTAAAGTAAAAGTTGAGGTAGGCAAGACAGGCGTGGATGTGGGAAGAGGCGTTGCTGTATCTGGTTGAGTAGGTTCGAGGGTTGGTGTCGCCGCGGCTGGGATAAGCGATCCGATCGAACAGGAAATTGAGAAAAGAACGAGAATGGAAAGAGAAAAGATTTTTTTCATGATCATTATGGTTTTACAGTAGGCGTGGTTTTGGGTTTTGGTGTGTTGATCGGGCAGCCAGTCAGCGGCGTCAGGCATGGGCAAGGATACATATCAAATGCCTTTTCATAGATTTTTGTGCGCCCGATCTCTTCGCCTTCAATATTGGTTGCCACGAGTTGGAAGTAGACCCACGAACGCAAATAATGATCGTGCCCATTAATTTTGCTTCCGACAAGTGTGGTTGTAAAAACTCCCTGACCACGGTTCAACATCACATCGCCATTGGTCCATGGGGTGTAATCTTCTTCTTTGAGGTCCTTTACACGGAGAAAAATAATAACGCTAAAGACTTCTTCGGGGTCATCCACCTCAGCGGTGATGGTGACCAAATTAGGTTTACAACCACCCCAGTAGATCTTCTTTGGTGAGTATGTTACCGAAGCAAACCCCACACCAGGGCGATTTGAGGTGGGTGTATAAAATGGGGTAATGGTTTTCCCATTCACAAATAGCGCAAGAGGCGTGAACGTTGGCTGATTTGGATCCCAAGTGGCGATACGCACAATAGTTGCAGAAGGGCGTGGAGTTGCAGTATCTGTGCTTGTTGGTGTATCAATCGGGGTGAATGTAAAAGGAGGCGTGGATGTTGGTTCCGGTGCACGTGTGGATGGAACCAGGTCTGCCATGGAGCAGGCAGTGAACAGCAATGCCATGAATGCTAAAATAAATTTCTTTTGCATTGAATGTCTCATCCCGCTATAATACTATGAAATCCAATTATTCTATTTTACAAAATCATAACATCTATTACTCCACACCAACTTCAGAAAACCTATATGATGTGCAGGGCTTGGCTTTCCCACGCGAGCATTATTTACACCGGAATTCCTTTTTCAACACGACCACAAAATTTATTCAATATGTCTCGGAGCGTTACAAGTCAGGCAGTGCCATGTGGGTAGGGGTAAAAAAACAGGCGGTCACTTCGGAGTGACCGCCTGTTTTTAGGCAGAAGCGCCAGAGTAATTCCGTACCCCGATCAACCATATTGTTCGGGCGATGATGAACAGAACCAAAGTCAGGGCGAGGGCACCCAGCCAGGTTTCCAGAGTCAGGCGTCCAGTAATGGCGGAGGCAGGAACGGTCACAGCAAAGGCAACGGGGACGAGAAAGGTCAGCCCGTAGCGCAGCCAATTGGGGTAGATATCCACAGGCCAGCGACCGGCAGCATAAAGACCCTCAAAGAGATTGGCGATCTCGTTCACGCGCACGAACCAAAAGGCTGTGGATGTGATGATGAGCCAGAAACTATAGACCATGATCGCGCCCATTACCAAAGCTGAGAAAAAGCCAAGTACAGACCAAACACTCACCAACCAATTCAATTGCGCTAGCGCAACGATCAAAACAATGGCACCGGTCAATACATCTACCAGTTGCCAAAGGCGGAACTCACGCACGCTGACGAGCAATTGCGAGTCGGCGGGTTTGGTTAGGGCGTAGTCGAGAGTCCCTTCACGGATCTCATCCATGAGGCGCTCCATGTTGGGCTGAATGGCGGCGCGGATAAATCCGCCTGTCATGGTAAAGACGCCCATCACAGCCAGCAAGTCCGCTTTACCCCAGTCGCCCAATTGGGAAGTTTGCTCAAAGACTAAATTCAACCCGATGAGCCCGGTTGCCAGAGCAATGAAGGTCTGGAGAATTTGAATGTATAAATTAGCGCGATATTGGAACTCGTTCATAACGCCAATTCGCAAGTAATTGATAGCAAGGCGTATTCCGGTCATATCAACCTCCCACCGCCGAGAAGCGACGAATGGCAACCTTCCAAACCATGCTGACTGCTAGCACACCAAAAAGGATCCAAGCCAGCTGCATGCCTAAACCAATGAACAGGTCATTGACAGACATGTTTCCGACCAACGCCTCAATGGGGTAACCAAATGCCCAACGGAACGGGAAGAACCACGCCACTTTTTGCACCCATTCCGGCATCAGAGAAAGCGGAACGAGGCGACCCGAAAGAACCAGCTCGGCAGCAAAATACAACTCAAATAAGGCACTGACTCGCGTCGTCCAAAACGTGACCATGCCAAGCAAAGAGAGCGTCATGGTGCGGATCAGATATGCAAACCAGATCGCGAAAAAGAACACGACGCCATTCAGCAAGGTTGGGTGCAGATCAGGTTTGAAGAACAACGTGAGCGCCAAAGCCAACGGAATCCACAAGATGATGACGACCACCTTCCAGCCCGCAAAGAATGCCACATCATTGTGGAGCGGATGAATTGGACGCATCAGACTCATCGAAAGTTGACCCTGCCGAATACGCCATTCCCACCCGTAGGGCGTGAAGACCACATTCATGCTACGGACGAGGGTCCACACAATATAGTAGGCGGCAAAAGCGCCAGGGGTGTACCCACCCACCATGCCGCCCTGCTGGGTCGCCACTGCAGACCAAACCACCATGTAAATAACCGGCTCGGCGATCATGCCGATCATATAAAAATAATTGGCAATGGGATACTGCCATTGTTCAATGACAGCCATCTTCATGGAGGTGAGATAAAAGTCAAGATATCGCTTCATTCCATCGCTTCTTTCTTGACCGAGAACACAGATTCGATCACGTCTTCGATGGGCGTGGCTTCGACGGTGAGATCATCCACGGCGAGGTCGCTGAGCAGACGGGTTGTGACAGCAGAGGTTTTCTCCTTCGGTACGCGCAAGGTCACATGCAAGCCGTCAATAGACACTACATCGCCATATTGGCTGAAATCCTGATTCGGATTGTCAATGTCGAAAGCGACGGTCTTGAAGGCTGAGAACTTTTGCACCAACGCGGCAAGGTCGCCGTCGAAGAGTAACTGTCCGTGGTGGATGACGATGACGCGTTTG
>JBEBCV010000384.1:0-5178 GCA_041157505.1 Chloroflexota bacterium
ACTTTTTCTTCGAGACTCATCTTTTTGAGAAGCGCATCCACCCGCGCCGTAATCTGGTTATGTGTTCCTGAATTTTTTACCTTGCTCATGGTTTCTCCTTGTGAGATATTGGTATGGTAGAGATTAGCAATGCATCATTTTGCGTTTTTCGTTGCCAGCATATACAAACCGAACAACCCTGCGTATACAGCCAGTAACATAACGGGGATGACTTCCAAAGAAACCTGACGAGCAAAGACACCCATCAAGCCAGGGATAACTGCTGTCCCCAAGCCAGTGGCAGTCATTTGCATACCGATGGTATTCGCAGCAAAATGGTCACCCACTCGGGAACTTGTCCCCGACATCATGGCTGGAAAAATCGGTGCGATGGAAAATCCGATCACAGCTACAGCCAAAAGGTTCACCATCTCGGATGGATTCCAAACTAACAGAACCGATCCGAACAACGCCCCAACCAAACCACCTGTCACCAACTTGTGAATTCCAATCCGATTAGCAAAAAGACCTGCAACAATGCGCCCCACTGTAAAGGTTGCCCAATAACTGCCTGCCCAAAATCCTGCGGCGGTTGGGTCAACGCCGCGCGACTCGGTAAGCAGGGTATAGATCCACGTTCCAAGAGCACCTTCCGCGCCAACATACATAAAAAACAGGAAGGTGCTGATCCACACCTGAGGTTGACGGAAGGTCTCGCTCATTGGTGTTTTGTAATCGGTCAGTTTCTTGGGTTCATCATGCGCAGTGGGCTTATCGTTATCTGTCCACATGGGTAAAGTCAACACAAAACAAGCCGCCAAAAAAAGTTGAAAACCGCCAACGATTCGATAGCCTGTGTACCATGTATCTGTTGCACCCAAACCGAGGGTCATGATGATCGGTCCCAGTGTGATGCCCACTCCCCAACTCGCATGGAGCCATTGCATCAATCCTTCGCTGAAATGCGCGGCGACATAGGTATTCAAGCCTGCGTCAATCGCGCCTGCTCCAAAGCCAGCGACCACGCCCAGAAGTACCATCATCCACCAATCAGGAACGAATGTGTACCCAAACAATGCAATACCAGTTAACGTGCAACTGATCGCTAGAACTTTCCCCACGCCAAAACGCGTCACGATGGGTCCGCTGAAGAAACTGGATGTCATGTAACCAATGACAAGAGCAGTCAAAAACACCCCGATCGAATCCAAGGGAATGGAAAAATCCCCACGGATGGAGGGCCATGCCACCCCCAACAGCCCATCAGGCATTCCCAAAGCGACAAAGGCAATAAAAGACAAAATGACCAAACCGATCTTGGGGTACTGCTTTACTTTCGTCAACAAATTCATGAAATTTTATTAATCCTTTTCATTTTGCAATCGATTGCAGGCATACAAAAAAAAATCAGCCGGATTATCTACGCCGACTTACGGATCATCAATTCAACCGAGGTGGTCACATTGGTAACCTCCCCCGTCTTGATATAGTGGATCAAATTCTGCGCCAGCAAACGCCCTGCCAATGGGACATTTTGCCTGATAGTGGTCAGAGGTAAATTGTTGTAAGTGGCAATGGATACATCATCATACCCAACCACAGCCACATCCTCAGGAACACGCCGTCCACTTTCTAAAATAACCTTGATCGCGGCAATTGCCATCAAATCACTGTTCACAAAAACCGCATCCAGGTCTGGTGCTTGCTTCAACAACTTCTGCATTGCATCCAATCCAGAAGCATACGAATAATCGCCATAAACGATACACTTCGAAACCGGCTTTCGCCTGGCTTCCTGCAAAGCGTTTTCATATCCTTGATAACGGTGTTGCACGGTTAAATCATCAGGAGGTCCACCGAGAAAGGCGATCCGCTGCCTGCCGATGTGGATCAAATGTTGCGTGGCAAGCATGCCCCCAGTGATATTTTCCCCGGTCACTGAGCAATAATTAAACCCAGACATGGGAACTCCCCAAATAATGAAGGGAGCATTCAACTCGATCAGTTTTTCGATTATGGATTGATTGGTCTGGAAAGAAAGGACGATAAACCCATCCACGCGCCCGCTGCCAAAATATGAATTAATGCTGGTCGTATCCAGCGGGTTGACATTTGCGATCAAAAGATCATACCCAAGTGAGCGCAGTTCATTCCCGATACCACCTAAGATTTCAAACCCAAACATGCTCTCTGGAGAAAAAAAGTTGGGTTCACAATCCGGCGTGATAAAGGCAATGGTATGGCTCTGCTGAACGCGCAGGTTGCGAGCAGAGGCATTGATGCTGAAATTATGTTTTTTGGCAAGCGCTTGAATACGTTGCTTCGTTTCCAAACTAAGAAGCGGGCTATCACTTAAGGCACGCGAAACTGTCGATTTGGAGACTTTTGCCAATCGGGCAATGTCATCAAGGGTTTTGGCATTTTTTATACGCACAACCAGATTCCTTTGCAATCGATTGCATTTTAGCACCAATAATTCAACTGTCAACTGACATTCTTCTCAAAGCCATAACCTAATTTTTTATTGAGCTTTTTGACTTGATTTCCTCATTGTTCATAGTGGAAATTATTTATCCATCCCTTGCCCATTAATTAAGTGTGGTCAATGGTATTCCCGACCAGCGATTCGTTCCATATGCCAGATGGCAGAAATCTCTGATTTTGAGCCTGGGCAATGTATCAATAAAATTTCCTCCTCACCCATCGATCAGATCTGCCTAGCAGGGTTTAGATTGACATTGGTTAATTCAAACATTTTCCTACTTGACTCGGAACTTTTTTTCTTGTATCCTGTTTTAACGATTGAGCAATAAATTGAACAATCGTACAAAAACCCACAGGAGAGAGCCATGTCCCACATCAAGTTGAGCTGGCGTAACATCATCATTGCAGCGACCCTGCCCGCCGTAATGGAAGTTATCTGGCAGTTGTATAACACCTACGTACCTGTCTATTTGCAGGCAGGCAATCCCGCATTCACCGAAGCGGGAGCTACCACCGTCGGCTTTGGGCTTGGACCCGCCCTGACGGGTTTCATTCTTGTGTTCGATAACATTGCGGGTTTGTTCATCAGCCCCATCGTCGGCGCATGGAGCGACAGCCTGCGCTCGAAATGGGGACGCCGTATGCCATTCGTGATCTTTGGTGTGCCCGTTGCCATCGCCGCCTTTATCTTCATCCCGCTCATCCCCATGGGCATCGCTCCTGAACTCAATGGGCAAACCGGACAACTAACCGGCCTGCTTGTCCCCTTCATCATCTCGCTTTTCCTTGTATTGCTTGCATTCGCAGTTGTCCGCCCCGTAGCGGATGTACTGATGTTCGATGTGACGCCGTCTCCCCAACGCGCCACCGCCAACGGGATTGCTGGCGCGATCGCCGGTCTGCTTGTGGTGATCACCGCCCTGGCTGGCGCGGCGCTTTATGACGTGTACGGACCGCTTCCTTTCTGGATCGCCGCTGGTCTAGCACTCCTGATCTTTTTCCTCACTTGGGCATTTGTCAAAGAACCTGAAGAACTTGCCAGCGCAAAAGAGTTGGCGGGTGAAAAGTTCAATCTTGCAGGCATCATCAAATTCCTGCGTGACCAACCAGCGGAGAATCGCACCAGCCTGATATACCTGTTGCTCAGCAATTTACTCTCCTATGTGGCTCTTGCTCAAATGCAAGCCTTCCTCAGTTCCTACGGCGTCTTCTCCCTCGGCATGGAAGAATCCTCAGCCGCCATGCTCGTTGCCATCCCTGCGATCGCGTTCATGATCATCGCCGTTCCGGCAGGTCTGATCGCCAACAAGATCGGACGCAAAAATACCCAGATCGTCGGCTTGGTCGGGTACGCCATCGGCGCTCTCGTCATCTATTTCTTCCCCGACGCAAGCATGCTCAACATCGGTCTGCTCATCTGCGGTCTGACCTGGCCACTCGCCAACGTCGTCCAAGTAGCTATGATCGTCGACAGCGCTCCCGTCGAAACCTTGATGGGAACTTATACGGGCTTGCGCCAAATCGCCGTGACCCTCGGCTTCATCATCGGACCCATCCTCGGCGGGACTCTCGTCGAAGCGATGGGCAATGACTATCGCTGGGTCTGGCTCATCATGTTCGTCTTCCTCGTTCTTGCCACGGTTGCAATTCTGCCCGTGACGAAGGGTGAAGCGAAGAAGGAAGCCTAAGAATAACGAGTCGAAGGTCACAAGTCAAAAGTCGTAAACTCAACTTGTGACCTTCGACCTTTGACTTTCGACGATGACTTTTCTTCTTACAATTCTCGCCATTCTTGTTTTAATCGCGTTGTATGCAGCAACCGCATATCATATCTACAACCGCGTCCTGCCCCAATCCCGCCCCTGCGTGGACTGTACATCTCCTGCCCACGTCAACGGCTATGACTTGTACTACCGCGAACTCGGCGCGGACAAAGGTGCCCCACCTGTCATCCTCGTCCACGGCGGACCTGGTCACTCGAGCCTGAGTTTCAAGAATGGATTCGACTTCCTTGCCGAGCAGACTCGCGTCATTTTCTACGACCAGCGTGGTTCGGGCAATTCGCAAATTAAGCCGAATCCCGAAGACTACACCATCGAGCAATTGGTGGATGAACTCGAAGCCCTGCGCCGTGATGTAGTCAAAGCGGACAAGGTCATCCTCATCGGTCATTCCTTCGGCAGCGCGTTAGTTCAGCGTTATGCGCTCAAGTACCCTGAACATGTCGAGAAGATGGTTATCGCGGGTGGGATTCGAATCAACAACGGCATGAGCAACCGCTTCGTGTGGAAATATTTTGGCGGCGCGTTGTACTCCACCGCCCTCGGCTTCCCACCCGCCGACCCAGCCGCCGCAGACGCATGGTTCACGCAGAACACCGAGAAAGACAATCCCAACCGCCTGTTCGATAAATCGAACACTGCCATTCTTGAAGATACAGGCACAGTCTCCTTCGCCCCGTGGCGTGAAATTTCTTTCTCGCTCACAGGCTACGATTACAAAAAAGAACTCAGTCAGTTGCAAGTGCCAACCCTCTTCATCTACGGCACAGCGGACTCACAATACACAGGCAAACCCGTCGCAGATGAACTCTGCGCCACACTTCCCAACTGCCAATCCGTAGAATTCACCCAAAGCGGACACTGGGCATTCCTCGAAGAACCAAAAAAGTTTCAACAAGTGCTAAATGATTTTATTTCAAACAAAAAATGAACC
>JBEBCV010000385.1:0-2683 GCA_041157505.1 Chloroflexota bacterium
CTGCCATCCGAAAGAATATTTTTGCCGGGTTGGCTCTTGAGTTTGCGAACTTCTTCGACGACATTACTGCTGATGATGGTGGAGTTGCTCCAGGCTGCCGAAGATCTCAGTGTGGTGGAAACAACATATTTTTTGACATTGCCAAATGGATTTTCTTCGGGCGGCATGGGTTCAAAGGCATCGCCATGGGTCTTCCAGGTTTTGCGCCCAAGCAAAAGGGTATCGGCGGTATCCATGGCTTGTGAGAAGCGCATGCCGATGTCGTTGTGCCAAAAGGGAATGGTCCAGCCGCCGTGAGCGAAGCCGCCATCGGTATCTTCATCCACGCCGCCGGGAGCTTGGATGACACCATCTAAAGAAATGAATTGATGCACGATTAGTTTTCGCATGGTCTCTCCTTTTTACTTCTAAACGGAATATTCATGTCTAATTTTAGTTCAAGATTTCTATTCGCCCAATTTGCTTGCTAGCCGTGCAACTATCATCACCCAGGCGCAATACACAACGACCAAGAAGCGATTTGCCCAGCCCACCAAACCGATCACGCCATCAGGTAAAGTTGTGACTATGCTTGAATCTGTTGGCATCTCAGCGCCAGATTGAGTAAATGTGACCATCAAAATCAAGAATGAGACTGCCATCACCAAAATACTGATCCAGGTGAGGTTGGCGCTCAATAAAAGACTTTTCTTTGCCTTAGCCCATACTTCATCTTTGACCAAACTATTACTAATTAACATCGCAGCAATTGCCAGGCTTGGAATTCCAATTAAAGAAGCCAAACTGTGCAGGCTGTGATTGATATCAAATACCGATGCCATTACTTCACCAACACCTGCGGCAATGAGAAAATACAAACCAATTCTTCCTGCCTTTGTTTTTACATGGGACCAAATCGCATAAGCCAATGCCCAGGTGCTGATTCCCCAAAATGCAAAGAACAAGGATAAAACCAAAGCGTAGTTCCCATTTGCATATTCACTCACCATTCGCCAGGCAGGGTTAAATTCAGGGCTGAGAATGTGCAAGGCGGCAAGCAATAAAAGCGTTAAGAGTGAGACGAGAATTGAAGATCGTGCTGCTGTTTTTTGGCTTAACATAATTACCTTTTTTATTTCTTAATGACTCGATATGCAAGATGCGTCACATCTTTGGTTTGAACGACTCGAATACATTCCAGATCAATGGGTCCTGTGCCAAGATGGTCAAATAGGCTCACGCCATCGCCAATTAGAATCGGTGCCAAATCTATATAGATTTCATCCACCAGACCTGCTTTGATCGCTTGCTGCAAAATATTTGCAGTACAAATCACGACATCTTTATCGCCTGCCGCTTTCTTGGCTTGCTGGATTGCGCTTTCGACTCCATCGGTTACAAAAGTAAATGGCGAGCCTTCTTTTACCCATTCATGTGGAACGGTATGTGTGACAATAAACGCAGGGGAGCCAGGCGGATGACCTCCCCACCCATGCGCAATATCAAACGTTTTTCGTCCCCATATACCTGCACCTAAAGTGCTAAATGATTCTTTCATCAATTCAGCGCTTTGTTTTGAAACTTTAAGCGGCGGTGTTCCTTCCGATACAAAGATCTCGGTATCACCGTTGAAATACCAATTGAATAGTCCCTGACCACCATCCCCTAACCCATTTTCAGGGGTATCGTTGGGACCAGCTACAAAGCCATCCAATGACATGGTCATATTGAAAGTTACTTTTCCCATGCACATTCTCCTTTAGGCTTTGAAAAATTGCGTCATTTCAGAAGCAACAACATTTGGAGACATCACCACTGAACCATGATGTTGATCTTTGAGAATTTTATGTTCTGCACTCGGCAGAACTTCAGACAATGCATCTCCAGTTTTACGAAAAAATGTTTCGCTCTTTTCGCCCGTTAATACCAGTGTTGGCATTTTTGCGGCAGCCCAACGATCTGCTGAAAGTGGTTTCCCTTGCTGGGTATTTCCAAGAATTTCAAGGTCGTAAGGCAGAGTATGTGCCACAGCCTTCGATTGTGACCAGCTTGGCATCAAACTCATTATGAAAATGAATATGCCGGGGATCCCCATGGCAGTTGAGAAGAAAAGCTTGAGTGCATTGCTTCTTTTATTTTCTGCAAGCAATCCTTTAACCTGGTCAAGAAAATCATCCGGCATCGGTGGACGGCTGTCATCAACAATGAATGGCGGTTCGTACAATATCTGCTTCTTGATCTTGGAGGGCAATTTGTTTGCTGCTTCGAGAGCAAGCACTGCACCTGACGAGCTGCCAAAGATAAAAGCCGACCCGCCCAGGGTATCGATCAATGCTTCGATATCTTCTACTTCACGCTCAACCGCATATGGCTGTATATCTGTGCTATCACCGCGACCACGGCGATCATAGTTAATAACAGTAAATTCCTCTGCCAATAACTTTGCTAATTTCACACACCGAGTTCGACTTGCCAGTGCCGAGTCGACAAGGATAACGACAGGTCCATGTCCGATCTGGTCAAATGCAATTTGAGTACCATCTTTTGAAATAACTGTTTTCACAATAAGTTTTCCTAAATTTTTTATTTCTTCAGGGTCTTCAAAATCTCATCGAGCCGTTCATAGCCTTCAACGACACCATGTTCCATTCCAGATTGGATCATGCCGTCGCGGTCAGAAACAGACTGAAAGACAGATTGAGAC
>JBEBCV010000386.1:0-4509 GCA_041157505.1 Chloroflexota bacterium
GGGTCGTGCGGGTGGTGTAAAAAGGATCAAGAACGCGCTTGGCAGTTTCAGCGTCCATTCCTCTGCCATCATCTTTTACTGAAACTTTGAGTAGGTCATTTTGCAAGTCTTCGAGGACATCAATATGAATATTTCGGCTGCCTGCCGCGACGCTGTTTTCAGCAATATCCAAAAGATGTAGAGCTATCTCACGCATGATTAGCCTTGAACCTTCTTCAGAACCTGCGGGAACTTGTTCGGACGAAGTTTCCCTTGCACTTCTTCGTTAACCACCACCACGGGCGCCTGACTGCATGCCCCAACACAGCGGCATTCTTCGAGCGTGATCTGTCCATCGGGAGTGGTATCGCCAAGTTCGATGTTGAGCATCTGTTTGGCTTTTTCAACCAATTGGGGAGTGCCAGCCACATAGCAAGCTGTGCCTAGGCAGAATTTGATGGTGTGCTTGCCGCGCGGCTTGGTTTTGAAGAACGAATAGAACGTCACCACACCGTGGACTTGTCCCAATGGCACTTTCAGGTTTTGAGCGATATATGCTTGCATGCAAGGGGAGACGTGCCCGACCTTCGATTGAACTTCGTTCAATACCAGCATGATTGCGCCGGGGCGGTCTTTGTTTTCACTAATGGCTTTGTCGATCAATGGCTTTAGATCTTCAGATTTGAGCGGGTCGTTCGCGGGGATGTCTGTAAGTGGTCTTGTCATTTTCTTTGCCTGCTAAAGTATTGTGATAAATTTCACAAATATAGTTTACATGTTCATGTCAAATCAGTCAATGAAGGATGTCATGTGACATCTGTGTAAGTTGTCAGTCAATTATTTGGCTTGGATATGAACGTTGCGTTGACCTTCCCCCAAAAGAGCTTTGCGAATTTCTTGGAGTGTAGGGGCTTCAAGTTCAAAGGATGTTGTGCCCAGAAATTCATCTAAACGATGAACATCTCCGCTTTGAATGAGGGGATGATTTTTAGAGGTGGGAAATTTTTCGTGCAATATTTCTGGCTTGATGTGCCGGGATATTTCCAAAGCGGGGAAGTGCCACCAGTCTGCCAGGAAGCCGAGGGTGGGGAACAAGCCATACACTGTGCGGTCTACGTGCGCTGGGATGACAATACCGCTCAAAAGATTTACATGTTCGATAATTTCTTCAATGGAAAATTCTGTCGCGGTAAGCAGAAGCCGGGCTTCAGAGCGAATGAATTCGCCATGCTCATCAACAACAAATTGTTCACCGAGATGGTCAGCAGGATTCAATTCGTCGGGTAGGGAATGGTCAACTTGGTGCTGCCAGGCTTCGAGGTCCGCGAGAGAGGCGAAAAGACAAAGCAAATGGACATCTTCGTGCGATTGGACTTCCATGCCGGGCAACACGGTCAGCCCAGTTCCATCCGCTGCTTTTTGAACGGCTCGTACATTTGCGCTGGCATTGTGATCAGTGATGGCAATGATGTCGATGTGTCGTTCGAGCGCCTCCTGCACGATAAGCGGCGGGATCATTTCCACCTCGGCGCACGGGGAGAGGACGGTGTGAACGTGAAGGTCCGCGCGGAAGGTTTTCATGTCAGCGCAAGTTCAAATCCCAGAGTGTGCCGCAGATCTCATAACTTGCTTTGGGAGTAGAAAGTAAGATCACACCCTGTTCGTTAGCTTTTGCGATGGTGGTGGGGTCAGGTTGCGCATTCTCAGTGATGATGACAGCTGAGACTTCGAGCATGGCGGCAACAGCGACGATGTTCATATGTGCTTGCAACGTGACCCAGATGTTGCTACTCTTTGCGCCTGCCATGACGCATGAAAGCAGGTCGGATGTATAGCCGCCTTTAGGTGTGATGGTTGAAAAATCACGCGGCTCGGTAAGGACATTCAGTTGAAGTTTCTCAATGACGGTTTGAAGATTCATAGTTATCCCTTTTTGCTATTGAGGGTTTCGTTTGAGACGGCGATGCGCATGGTGAGTTTGGTGCCTTTGCCGCGGGTTGACTCGATCTCCATTTTGTCTACGCATTTTTGGATGTTGACCAATCCCATGCCGGCGCCAAAACCCATCTCGCGGACTTTATCGGTGGCGGTGGAGTAACCGGGCTGTAAGACCTTTTGAATGTCGTCAATGCCCGGTCCATCGTCGGTGGTGGAGATTGTAATTTTGTGCGGCTCCACTTCCAGTTTAAGGATGCCGCCGTTGGCAGTATGGATAATGAGATTCATTTCGGCTTCATAAGCAGCGATTCCGCAACGCCGCGCTAGTTGTGAGTCCGCGCCGAGGCGCAGGAGAGCGCGTTTGATATTGCTGGAAGCATTCCCCCCATGGGTAAAATCTCCAGCTTTGATGGTGTAACGTAAAACGAGGGTGGTGCGGTCAGAGATGATGTCGTCAAATAAATGGCTTGCACGATAGCGGCGAACTTCTTCTTCCTTGTAATCGCGTTCTACGGCAAGCAAAATGCCGCGCGTGATATCCCCTTTGGTGATGATGCCTTTTAATTTGGTATCTCCATCGACTACCGGCAACCGTCCTAAACCTTTTTCGGTGAATATCTTAATGGCTTCTACGATGCTGTCTGTATTTCTAACGGTAACCAGATCCGTGGTCATATATTTTCGCACAGGTTCGGCAAGCTCATTGTTTTGCAGAGCACGGACAATATCTTCAAGGCTGATGATGCCGATCAGTTTTTCATTCTCAACCACCGGCGTGCCTGAAATGCGATTAACCCGCATCAGTTCCAACACACCAGAAATGGGGACGTCAGGCGAGGTAGTGATGACGTTTGAAGCCATCACCTCACGGATCTTCAGATCATAGGATAGTTCCTCGATGCGATTGATCTCATGTGCATCAAGGTCGGTGAGCGGACGGTGCCGCCCGAATTTTTCCTGCTCTGTTGGGGGTCTAGTCGGCTCCATTGCCTTCGTAACTTTTCAAACCTGCATCATGTAGTCTGCCACTGAGTTCGAACATTCCCATGGGGCTTGAGATCAACGGGATGTTTTCCTGATTTGCGATATCGATAGTCTCTTGCTGCGGCTTCTTCCCGCGGATAAAAACAATGGCGCGGAAGTCTGCCATCTGTGCGGTTCGAACTACCTGTGGGTTGGTCAGCCCCGTCAACAACACCGCCCGTGGACGGCTGTATGCCAGCACATCGCTCATCAAGTCTGCACAGCAGCCACCGTGAATGTTCACATCCGTGTTCAATTCAGGTGTTAATATTTCGCCTTCAGAGATCGTAATAATGTCTCTCAAGTTCATATTCATAAAAAGGGTCCTTTCACCTCGTAATAAAACTTATCTATAAAATTATTCTTTACTTAGTCTCTTTCGGTAAGTTTCATTTCTCATGCTTGATGGGTGACTATTGACCTATTTAGTGATAAATTTCACAAATAATAGGAGGAGATTTCTTTTGTTTTTCTAAGAATTTCTTGTTCCCAAATTCGATTTACAATGATGTGAATGTTTATTTTTCCCACACCTTGACCGTGTTGAGGTAAAATAGAACACTCGTTCACTCGACCCCCTAAAGATAAAACTATGGATTTCAAACTTCATGCCCCCTTTATACCGATGGGCGACCAGCCCGAAGCCATCCGCGGACTTGTGGATGGCGTGAACCGTGGTCTTAAGCATCAGGTCTTGCTCGGTGCAACAGGAACAGGAAAGACGTTTACGATCGCGTCGGTTATTCAGCAGCTGCAGAAACCAGCGCTGATCATGGCACATAATAAGACTCTGGCAGCGCAGTTGTATGCCGAGTTCAAAGAGTTCTTTCCGGAGAATGCAGTTTCTTATTTTGTTTCATATTACGATTACTACCAGCCTGAAGCCTACGTCCCACGGCATGACTTGTTCATTGAGAAAGAGACACAGATCAATGAAGAGATCGAACGTCTGCGCCTTGCAGCAACGACTTCTCTAATTTCGCGGCGTGATGTCATCATCGTCGCTTCGGTGTCGTGCATTTATGGTTTGGGCTCGCCAGAGGAATTTGGTAAAGGAACTGTAACCTTTAAAACGGGTGAGATCTACCGCCGCAATGCATTGTTGCGACAATTGATCGAGAGCCAGTATCAGCGAAACGATATGGAACTACGCCCGGGCACTTTCCGTGTGCGAGGCGATACATTGGAGATCGTCCCGGCATATGAAGATAAAAAGGGCTACAAGATCACATTCTTTGGCGATGAGGTTGAGCGCATCATGCAGTTCAGCCCGCTCACCGGGGAAATATTTGACGAGCCAAAAGAAGTGTCCATTTACCCTGCCAAACAGTTTTTAACCGATCAAGAACGGTTGAAAGAATCGATCGCCAATATCGAAAAAGAACTTGAAGAACGGCTTGCGCTTTACAAGAGCCAGGGCAAATTCCTTGAAGCGCAACGAATTGAACAGCGTACCCGCTATGACTTGGAAATGTTGAAGGAAGTTGGCTATTGCTCAGGCATTGAGAATTATTCCCGTCATTTAGATGGACGCCCTCCCGGTTCACACCCCTGGACGATGATCGACTT
>JBEBCV010000387.1:0-7044 GCA_041157505.1 Chloroflexota bacterium
GAGACCATCACAAATCTCGACCCAAAACAGATCGCGGTCAACATGTCCAAAAACAACGTCCATGCCGATGGATTGACTCATGCCATGTACGAGTTCCTCGTTGAATATCTGGCTGGAACCCCCTACCCCGAACGTATCATCAGCGCAGAGCCGGTCATCAACGCCATGCGCGGACGAAAGACCAAAGCCGAACTTGCGCGCATTCAAAGAGCGGTTGAGATCACGGGTGAGATCTACAAAAAGACATTCGCCTTCATCAAAGTCGGTATGACCGAAATTGAGATCGCAAATTACATGCATGCATTAATGAAAGAGTATGGCGTCGGCTATGCCTGGCCGCGCGAAAATAATCCCGCCGTGAATTCAGGTCCGAATAAAGTAGTAGGACACAATGGACCCACCGAAATCAAGGTCGAGCCGGGGCATATCATCCACTTCGATTTTGGCGTGAAATACGATAGCTATTGCTCCGATATCCAGCGCGTGGCATATGTTTTGCGCGAAGGGGAAACCGAAGCCCCCATCGAAGTCCAGCGCGGATTTATCACCATCCGTACTGCTATTGAAAAATCGCGCGGTGCGATGAAAGCGGGCGTCACTGGCAATTCCATCGACATGATTTCACGCGAGGTAGTAACCGACTCTGGCTACCCCGAATACATGTACGCGCTTGGTCATCAGCTCGGACGTGTGGCACATGACGGTGGTGCACTGTTGGGTCCATTGTGGGAGAAGTACGGTGACTCGCCCAACCAAAAATTGGAACTCGGTCAGGTGTTCACGATCGAACCTGGTCTGGCTGTTCTCAATTATGGCTATATTGGATTGGAAGAAGATGTAGTGATCACTGACGAAGGTGCTTTGTACATAGGCGACCCACAAAGAGAGATAGTGCTAATAAAGGGTTAAGTAGACCCTTTTATGAAGTCACTCCCTTCAATTCTGATCCTTATACGCTTTCTTTTAGGTCCTCTCAGTTGGTGGAGTATTAACCTTGGCTTGTCACCATGGTGGTTCATGGCTGGATTCATCACAGCCTTCATTACGGACTATTTTGACGGGTTCATCGCTCGTAGAATAAATGTATCCACGCCAACTTTACGCCTCGCGGATAGCTGGGTGGATACATGGTTCTATTTCTGGGTATTGTGGACGTTATGGGCAACACATGCTGATTCCCTGCAAAAATTTGCCGTGCCCATCTATATTTTGCTTGCCCTTCAAATTTTTGAATGGATCTACGGCGGCATCAAGTTCAGGAAGTTAACCGGTTACCATGCGTACCTGGCAAAAGCCTGGGGGCTTAGTCTGTTTGGCGCGATCTCTTCAGTCATGATCTTCAGTTACGATGGAATCATTTGGTGGCTGGCGATCATCCTCGGTTGGATCAGTTCCATTGAGAATTGGCTGCTCACCCTTACATGTTCTGAATGGACAACGGATGTGAAATCAATTATGCATGTATGGCGAAAAGCAAGATAAGAGTACACGATCTTCGATCCTTTTTAATTTAGATGGGGAAAATTCGCGGGGGGAAAACTGTCTATAAATCTGAATCAACTGTCAGTAAAAGAGGAGGCGGATTGTCCTATTTCCTGTATGACCTCCATCACTAGCCCATACAACGTGCAATGTTATACTTCCGATTGTGAAATTTATCACCAAAAGGAATTAATATGTCTCAAGAAGACCCTAGAATTCTGGAACTACGGCGAGTCCGCGCAAAGGCGAAGGAAGGCGGCGGCGAAGAACGCAACGCCAAACAGCGTGCCAAAGGAAAGATGACGGCACGAGAACGTATTGATGCCCTGCTTGACCCAGGCACCTTCAACGAGATCGAACCGTTCATCACACATCAAGGCGATGAGTTAGGCTTGTTGAAGGATAAGTTTTACGGAGACGGGGTTATCACAGGGTACGGACAGATCAACGGGCGGACCGTATATCTATACTCACAAGACTTTACAATTTACGGCGGAACGTTGAGCGAAATGCAATCACACAAGATCTGTCGTGTGATGGATCTGGCGGTTCGTAATGGTGTGCCATTCATTTCGTTGATCGACTCGGGCGGTGCGCGCATTCAAGAAGGCGTGCGCTCGATGGGCGGTTATGCAGAAATCTTCAGGCGCAACGCGCAATACTCCGGTGTGGTGCCGCAAGTCAGCGTCATGCTCGGACCGTGCGCGGGCGGCGCAGCCTACTCCCCCGCTCTCACTGACCTCGTCATCATGGTCGAGAAACAATCATTCATGTTCCTGACCGGACCCGATGTTATTAAGGCTGTTACAGGTGAAGTGATCGATGCCGAGTCACTGGGCGGTTCGGTTGTGCATAACTCTGTTAGCGGCGTGGCGCATTTGAGCGTGAAAAGCGAAAAGGCTGCGCTCGATATGGCGCGTCACTTTCTCTCGTATCTACCTTCGAATAACGTTGAAAACCCACCCTATGTTCAACCCACCGATGAGCTTTCGCGCATGGATGAGTCGCTCAATAATATTGTGCCATTGGCGGCAAATGAACCGTATGTGATGCATCAGGTCATCGAAAAAATAGTGGACAAAGGTACGTTCCTCGAACTCCAACCCGACTGGGCACGCAATGCCATCGTCGGTTTGGCACGCATTGGCGGACACAGTGTGGGCATCGTATCGCAAGAACCATCCATCATGGCAGGCGTGATCGACATCGATGCCGCCGATAAGATGACACGCTTCGTGCGCATGTGTGACTGCTTCAACATTCCGCTCGTGACCTTCGTTGATTCGCCCGGCTTCCTGCCTGGCATCGCACAGGAACATGGCGGCATTATCCGCCACGGCGCAAAACTCCTTTATGCGTACTCTGAAGCGACCGTACCCAAAATTTGTATCATCACACGCAAAGCTTATGGCGGCGCATACGTGGTCATGTCCAGCAAGTATCTCGGAACAGATGTCACCTATGCATGGCCGTCCGCTGAGATTGCTGTGCTTGGCGCAGAAGGTGCAGCGAACATCCTCTACAAGAAACAGATCGAAACTGCGGCAGACCCCGCTATTGAGCGCAAACGTCTCGCCGATGAATATCGCGATAAATTCAACAATCCCTACTACGCCGCTTCCACTGGCTATGTGGATGACATTATCGAGCCGCGTGAATCTCGTCCGAAGATCATTGCATCGCTTTCGGCACTTCGCGACAAATACGCCCCCGCACCTCCGCGCAAGCATGGGAACATTCCGGTGTAATCATGAGTGAATTCAATCTCTCTCTACAGATCACCGCTCTCGGTATGGGCCTCGTCTTTGGTGCGATTCTCCTGTTATGGCTGATGATGGTTGTGCTCACTGCATTAACTGCAGATAAAGAACCCGCATCAGATTCAACCGAAGTTGATTCAACACCCCAGGCAGACGCCAAACTTCAAGTGGCTCTGCTCGCGGTTGCCATGGCAATTGCTGAACAAGAAACATCCTCGGCGCATCCTTTGGAACAACCACCCACAGCCATTGTTTCAGCATGGCAGTTGGGCATGCGGACAAGGCAGATGTCTGAAAAAGGTAATTTTAGAAGGCACTAGCATGAAATACAAACTAAACGTCAACAATCAAACGTATGAAGTGGAAATCGAAAATATTAACGCACGCCCCGTCGTGGTGACGGTGGATGGGCAACGGTTTGAGGTCATGCCTGAGAATGGCAAACAGGTTGAGGTCCAGCAAGAAGCGGGTGCGAAAGTTGAGTCAAAACCATCTCCACAGGTTGCGGCTCCGCTGGCGGCATCCCTGCCCCCAGCCAATGGAAATCACACACTGACTGCACCTTTACCGGGAACAGTGATCGAGATATTCGTCAAACCCGGAGAGCAAGTGGCAGCAGGTCAAGTTGTTTTGGTGATCGAAGCGATGAAAATGAAAAACAGCATTCGCTCGATCTATGGCGGCACTGTAGACAAAGTAATGGTGAGCCAGGGACAAAGCGTAGCGCACAAGCAAGAATTGATCCACTTTGCGGAGTAGGCATGAATCTAAATGAACTACTTCCTGAATTGATCAAAGGCTTTTCAAACTTCACTCTGGGCAATGGTGTGATGATCACTGCGGCATTGATATTGATCTACCTCGCCGTGTTCAAAGAGATCGAGCCTGTACTTTTGCTGCCCATTGGGTTCGGATGCCTGCTGGCAAATATTCCATTGGCAGGTATGACCGCAGTGGAAGGTATGACCAAGGTCATTTACGATGCAGGGATCAAGACAGAACTGTTCCCATTATTGATCTTCATCGGCGTGGGTGCAATGATCGACTTCTCTCCGCTGTTAGCACAGCCACGCATGGTGTTACTTGGTGCCGCAGGACAGTTCGGCATCTTTGGCACCTTGATGCTGGCTGTAGCATTGGGCTTTCCGCTCAATCAAGCAGCTTCCATCGGCGTGATCGGCGCCATTGACGGACCTACATCCATTTTTGTGGCAACAAAGCTTGCACCAGAACTGCTTGCTCCAATCGCAGTGGCGGCATATTCGTACATGAGTTTGATTCCCATCATCCAACCCCCGTTGATGAAATTGCTCACCACGAAAAAAGAGCGCCTGATCCAGATGGAGTACACACCCAAACCCATTTCCAAAACCACCCTGATCTTCTTTCCTGTAGTACTGACCTTGGTGGTTGGTTTGCTTGTACCAGAAGCGACACCGCTCATTTCGATGTTGATGCTTGGCAATTTACTGAAAGTTACCGGAGTTGTAGACCGACTCAGCAATGCCGCTCAGAACGAGATCATCAATATCTCAACGCTCTTTTTGGGTCTTGCCATTGGTTCGACCATGAATGCTGCCCAATTCCTGAACTTTGATACAGGCAAGATCATGCTGCTCGGTTTGTTCGCCTTTGCGCTTGATACAGTAGCTGGGCTGTTATTCGGCAAGTTCATGGCATTTGTCTCTGGCGGAAAGATCAATCCACTCATTGGAGCGGCTGGGATCTCTGCCTTTCCCATGGCGGGTCGTCTCGCTGCCAAGACCGCCAACGACGAAGACCCGAATAACTTCATCCTCATGCATGCCATGGGAGCCAACACGGCCGGGCAGTTGGGCAGTGTGATAGCAGGCGGTATCCTTCTTTCCGTTGTGAGCAAGATACTCGGCGTCTAATCATAGGTATGGCGATGTCAGCAAGATCAAAATACTTGCGAGCGTCGCTGAAAGCATAGGGCGGAAAGCATTTATAGAAAACGAGTGGTAAATAAAAGGGACGAATTCAAATTCGTCCCTTTTATTTTTATCCATTGTTATTCTGTTCTTTTGTAGGTTTTACTTCGCTATCCAACACACGTTGAAAGAAGTTCTTGGTCTCATCCAGTACGATCCCATTTAGCCGGTCCAATTCCTTTACAAGATCCCGGTCTTCAGGCTTGGTCGCAAGAAAACGGTCACGTTCCTTTTCCAGGCGAGTGCCGTTGAGCACCATATCACGCCAGGTGGCACCCCAATGGAAATTTTGACCTAAGCCGTTGATAACGGTCAGTGTGGCCGCAATAATGGGGGTACCAACAGCAAATAACACTCTCAGCCATGGCGGATTTTGAACGAATTCCGCCGCAGAAATCGACGAAACAAGGGTTACAAGCGAGCCAAGGATCACCGTCCAAGCACGATACTGCTTATAAGAATTCTTGTTACTGCGGCTTGCGCCCCAATAATATGCGATCTTGCTATTATATTTATCCAAAACATATTGGTCATCAATGGCTTCACTCGGGTCGATCACATGTTTCTCTGACATTTCCTACCTCCTTATTCTTTGCGGTTAAAATTTTTACTATTATTACACTATTTCTTTAAAATATCACAGCCATTTTCATGAAAAGCATTCCCATTTGTGGTTTAATCCCCCCATGGATTTCTCACTCCTCCCCTTTTTCCAACCTAAAGGCATTGTCATTCTTGGAGCGTCGATGTCACCGGAAAAACTTGGGTATGGCGTGGCACGCAATCTCATCCAAAGTGGGTACAAAGGTGAGATCCATCTTGTAGCACAAAAAGCCGGGAGGGTTTTCGGGAAGAATATCCAAACCAACCTTCAAGACATTCCCAACCCCGTTGATCTCGCAATTCTCATCGTCCCTACGCAAGCCACACCCGAAGCTATTGAAGATTGCGGCAAACGCGGCATTAAAGCGGCGGTGATCGTCTCTGCTGGTTTCAAAGAAATCGGAGAAGATGGCGCAAAACTTGAGCAAGAATGTGTTGAGGTTGCACAGAAATACAATGTGCGATTACTTGGCCCCAACTGCATCGGCACAATTGACACGCATCTTCCGCTCGATACAACCTTCCTCCAGCCGCCCATGCCTGAACAAGGCGGCATTGGTTTCGTCTCACACTCTGGCGCATTCGCTGCCGCCATTATTGATTGGGCTCGCGGACAAGGCTTTGGTTTTTCACGCATCGTCAGCCTCGGCAATCAAGCGGATGTCAACGAGACGGATATGCTGCCCATGCTTGCCGATGACCCACATACAAAAGTCATCACAATGTATATGGAAAGTATCTCAAACGGTAAACGCTTCGTGCAAGTTGCAAAAGAAATCACCCAACAAAAACCGATCATTGCACTGAAGGTTGGTCGCTTCGAAGCAGGTCAAAAAGCCGCCGCCTCGCACACTGGCGCACTCGCCGCATCAGATACAGCATTCGATGCCGCCTTTGCCAAAGCTAGCGTCCTGCGAGCAGAAACCGCCGAGCAGATGTTCGATTGGGCGCGGGCGTTGGAGACGTGTCCATTACCGAAGGGCAATCGCATAGGGATTCTGACCAACGCAGGCGGACCCGGCGTGATCGCCGCCGATTCACTCGAGCATCACGGCTTGGTGCTTGCCCAATTAGCGGATGCAACGCTGGAAGGCTTATCTGCCATTCTTCCACCCGCAGCCAACACCCACAACCCGGTGGATATGCTTGCATCGGCATCGCCAAGTCAATATGCTCAATGTTTAAATCTCCTTCTGCAAGATGATTGTGTAGATGGTGTCATGGTCATTCTCCCACCACCGCCAATG
>JBEBCV010000388.1:0-31636 GCA_041157505.1 Chloroflexota bacterium
AGTCTATGCCGCAGAGAAATAGCCAGTGAAAAGAATCGCTGTCCTTTCAGATATACATGGAAACTTCGCCGCCCTCGAAAAAGTAGTCCAAGATATAAAACGACGAGACGTGGATCAGATCGTCAACTTAGGAGACCATATCTCCGGTCCCCTATGGGCGAAGGAAACTATTCAATTCTTAATGGAACAGAACTGGATCCAGATCAAGGGAAATCACGATAGACAGTTGGTTTCACAACCCCCAGACCAGCACGGAGCCTCCGATAAGTTTGCATTTCAACAACTAAATCAAGCTGAACTTGATTGGCTACGCCAATTACCCCAGCAAACTGAATTGTTAGATGACATTCTCTGCATTCATGGAACACCTCAAAGCGACTCCACCTACCTTCTCGAAACCGTTGAACATGGTCAAGGAAGATTGTCTACACGCAAAGAGATAGAACTACGACTTGGACCAACTACTTATAACATCATCCTTTGTGGACACACTCATATCCCAAGAGTGGTAAATCTTTCAAAGAGAGTCATAGTTATCAATACGGGAAGCGTTGGTCTCCAAGCGTATGAAGATACCTCTCCTGAGTATCATAGGATGCAAACTGGTTCTCCCCATGCAAGATATGGACTGTTGGAAAATACAAATGGTTCATGGACCGTAAATTTGATCGCTGTGCCATACGATTACCATCATGCCGCTGATAAAGCTCTCGAAAATGGTCGTCCAGATTGGGAGATGGCGCTTCGCACAGGTTTCATGTCATAACGTAAGGAAATATATTGAAATGGGATTCTTGAGAAAGCTGTACATACTCACTGACCGTTTGGTCTTGAAGCCGCACACTCAGAATAATCTTGCATGGTTAAATTCCACTTTCAACGACCCGAATGAAGATGATTTCAACGGCGATGAACCTCCCAAAAGCCGCCCCGAAACGTTGGAAGAAACCCAGAAAATCCTCGATCGCATTCTTAACCGTCCAGAAGATGCTGACATTATTGATTATGCAATACACAAAAAAGGCACTGACCAAATCATTGGCTGTGGAATGATCGCTCATATTGACTCATATAATAAACGCTGTGATCTTGGCATTAGCCTTGGTTGGAATCAAGATAATTGGGGCAAAGGCTATGCGAGTGAGGCTTTACAGTCTGTGATTCAGTTTTGCTTTACAGAGTTAGGACTCAACCGCATTGGGGCAGAAATCTACGAATTCAACACCCGATCCATTCGATTATTTGAAAGAAATGGTTTTCAACGAGAAGGCGTAAAACGTCAGTTTATTTTCAAAGATGGCAGATTTAAGGATGAATACATTTATAGTTTATTGAGAGAAAATAAGGAAACTTCTGAAAATAACAGAAAGGTATAGTACTAACGTCCTTTGAAGACTAGTACCAATATCACAATCTCTCTCCTTGCTAGATATGAAAGTTGTGACATAATTTTATATCAATAAGGAGAGACTATGTTTAGAAGAAAAATCACTTTAATTGTAAGTTTTCTTTTGGTAGCTGCACTTTCAGCATGCAACCTGCCAAGCGGTAACGCCACAGAAACAGAAGAACCTGCCGATCTTGCGTTGACCATCACTGCCCTTGCTGGCAGCCCTTCGGCAGGTGAAACTCAGGAAACGGCTACCCCGCAATTTACTTCCACTGCAGTAACATCCACACCGTCTGTGCCTGAGGTGACCGTCAGCCAAAACACGAACTGTCGCACGGGTCCTGGCGTCCAATACGACAATATTGGCGCACTGCTTGTAACTCAAAAGGCTACCGTGGTTGGAAAAAACACATCAACTGGCTACTGGATCATCAATAACCCCGGAAAGACTGGCACATGCTGGCTTTTTCCTCAGTACGCAACAGTCTCCGGCAATACAGCCAACTTGCAGGAATATTCTATTCCACCCACACCAACCCCTTCACCTACTCCCACATTCACACCGACATCTACACCGTCCGCTCCAGCTCCAGTCACAAATGTCACCATGGATATGACCTGCCCCAACAACCTCCATTCAGGCACATTGAAATGGGAAGACAAATCGAACAATGAAGATGGATTCAATATCTATATAAACAACACCTTAGTTGCCAGTATCCCAGCAAATAGCACATCCTATGTTGTTGTTTCGGCTCCGAATAATCCATTCCTGCCAGGTATCGCATCCAAATTTGAAGTAGAAGCCTTCAATGGCGCCGGTAAAGCTGCGAAAGTAAGCGTGGCAAAGGGCTGCCCGTAATTTCTTGATTTTCATAACAACAAAAAGCCATGGTGAGAAATCTCACCATGGCTTTTTGTTTACATTCAATGTCTTTTTTTATCTATTAGGTTCTAATATCAATACTATTCCATGGTTCTGGGGTTTATCAAATTGTGTCATAATTACGATAAAGGAGAGAGACCATGTTAAGACGAAAATCTGTTTTATTTCTTTATGCGCTTCTGATCACAGCGCTTTCTGCATGCAATTTACCCAGTGGCGAGCCAACCGAAACTGAAGAAGCAGCAGACACTGCCGATCTGGAACTTACAATCACCGCCCTCGCTGGCGTACCTGCGGTTCCGCAAGATACTGCCACACCTCAATTCACCCCAACCCCTGGACCGACTTCCACACCTTCTGTTCCAGAAGTAATTGTCAGCCAGAATACCAACTGCCGTACAGGTCCGGGAGTGGTCTATGACAATATTGGTGCATTGCTCATTGGACAGAAAGGGACAGTAGTAGGAAAAAACACCTCGTCTGGTTACTGGATCATTAACAACCCCGGAAAATCTGGAACGTGTTGGCTTTACCCACAATATGCAACCGTCTCCGGTAATACTGCTAACTTACAGGAATATTCTATTCCCCCCACCCCGACGCCTTCACCGACACCCACATTTACGCCAACATCCACTCCATCTGCACCTGTTTCAGTGAACAACGTAGTAGTGACTAAAATTTGTGTTCCGATCTTACCGCCCATCTATCAATTTGGTGGAACGCTAACCTGGGAAGACAAATCGAACAATGAAGATGGTTTCAATATCTATTACAATGGTGGCTTCTATATTGCTCTCCCTGCAAATACAACGAATTACCCACTCCCGCCGCTTCCAATGAATCAAGGACTCCCACAAAAATGGGGTGTTGAAGCATTCAACGGAGTTGGTAAAGCAGCGATAAAGGATACTATCTTTACCTGTCCATAATATATCTTGTGTGTGTAAAAGACTTGCAGAGAAATTTCTGCAAGTCTTTTTATTTTGTATAATTCAGAGAATATGTCGACTTTTCAAACACCACAATTCATCTTCATCCCAGAAGATGCCAGACAACGGGCTTTTGAATTCGCCAAATTAGTGACAGAAACAGTCAACTACCGTGATAGCAATCAATCTATCAAAGAAAAGATCCAAGATGATCATTTTGTTTCGAAGCTTGGCGAAGAAGCAGTGCGGACTCTCTTTCGGGGTAGGGAATGCTCGGTGGAAGGACCAGATTACGGTGTGTATGAGGCGAGAAGCAAGTCATGGGCGGCAGATCTGAAAATCAACGGATTGGATGTTGCGGTCAAGACTCAACGCCGATCCGCTGCCAACCGCTATGGGCTTTCATGGACATTCCAAGACTCTCCCGAACGACGTGATCCCATCCTTGATATGCCAGATTCATGGGTTTGTCTTGTTGTGTTTGAAGACCTAAAAACAAGTGAAGAATTTTTAGTGTATCCACTGAGAAAGATCAAACAACTTATCTTCGAAGCGCCTCGTCTTTCAAAACTTGCAGGGAAAAAGCAGGCAGTTTATTTAGAAACATTGATCAAAAACGGCGTCTTGAAAATATAATAATAAAAGCCCCACGAGTCTTCGTGGGGCTTAATCATAAATCTACAATCCTAGATCGACTTAGGTGCCTTCTTCCCAAGAATTGAGATAGTGGAGCTGTTCAGCAGTGAGGATGTCGATCTTGACACCCATGGCTTCAAGCTTGAGGCGGGCGATCTCGTTATCGATCTCGGTCGGAACAGAGTAGACCTTCTTTTCGAGCTTGTCGGCATTCTTCGCCATATATTCAGCAGAGAGCGCCTGGTTCGCGAAGGACATATCCATCACGGAAGCAGGGTGACCTTCAGCAGATGCGAGGTTGATAAGGCGACCTTCGCCAAGGATGTTGATCTTGCGACCATCCTTTGTGAGGTATTGTTCCACGAATGGGCGGACAAGAGCGGGTTCACCCTTGCTCATAGCAGCTAACGCGGGGATATTAATTTCCACATTGAAGTGACCAGAGTTGGCAACCAAAGCGCCATCTTTCATGACTTCGAAGTGGTGTTTATCGAGAACGTTGATATCGCCGGTAACGGTACAGAAGATATCTCCGACTTTAGCCGCATCGAGCATAGCCATGACCTGATAGCCATCCATGACCGCTTCCAACGCCTTCATCGGGTCGGTCTCGGTGACGATAACGTGAGCACCCATACCGCGAGCGCGGGAGGCGAGACCACGTCCGCACCAGCCGTAGCCAGCGACAACGAAGGTCTTACCAGCCAACAAAACGTTGGTAGCGCGGATGATACCGTCGATGGTGGACTGACCCGTGCCATAGCGGTTATCGAACATGTGCTTGGTGAGCGCGTCGTTCACAGCAATGACCGGGAACTTGAGCACGCCATCAGCTTCCATCGCCTTCAAACGGATAACACCTGTGGTGGTTTCTTCAGTACCACCAATGACATTCTTGAGCATCTGCTTGCGTTCTTCTTCGCTCAAGCTCTTCGCCCAGGAAGCGAGGGAGGGTTCAAGCTTCTCGAAACGTCCCATTTCGATAAAGAAGAGGGAAGATACGAGGTCAGCGCCATCGTCCTGTGTCATGTGGGGTTTGTGTTCCAACGCGGCGCGGATGTGCTTGAAGTATGTGACCTTATCTTCACCCTTGATGGCGAAAACAGGAATTTCGTAGTTATTGACCAACGCAGCGGCAACATCATCCTGAGTAGAGAGCGGATTGGAAGCGGTAAGAACAATATCCGCGCCGCCTTCCTGGAGGGTGATCATCAGGTTTGCAGTTTCAGTGGTCACATGCAAACAGCAGGACAAGCGCATACCCTTGAGGGGTTTTTCCTTCTTGAAACGCTCACGGATGGAACGCAGCACAGGCATTTCGCGTTCCGCCCAATCGATGCGACGGCGTCCGCCTTCTGCTAATTGTAGATCTTTGATATCGTAATTGCTCATTATTACTCCTTTAGGCTTTATACAAGGAATGTGATTTGGAAACCCGTTCGTGTCCGCAAAAAGAGGATCCAAACCACGGACTATATATTTATTTTAGGTTGGTCTCAACAATTGACACTGTCATCGAGCTTTGGCAGTGCTTATGTACGGCAACGATCTGCGAACACAGCCAGCTTAACCAACAAATCTAAATAGATTTTACTTTAATAAGGCGTCTAACTTACCGCCATCATCGAAATGTTTACGGAATCGCTTGACAAAGTCTTCTCGGGTGTAGGAGTGATTCTGGGTTCCGCGTTGTTCAAGGCAGTAGACCGCAGAGAGAGAACCGATCTCACCACATAACTTCCAATCGAAGCCGTGAGAGTAGCCAGCCAGGAAGCCGCCACGGAAGGCATCCCCCACACCGGTCGGGTCGACAACTTCATCCTCAGGGACGGTGGGAATATGAACAGAGGTACCGTCTGAGTACAGGTCTGCACCATCTTTGCCGCGAGTAATGACCAGGACTTTGACATGGTTGAGGATCTGATCGAGGCTCCAGCCGGTCTTTTTTGAGATCAAACCAAATTCGTAGTCGTTACAAAACAGGAAATACGCGCCTTCCATATCGCGGGCAAGTTCCTGTCCTTCAAGGCGCAAAACCTGCTGGCTGGGATCATACAAGTATGGAATACCCAGTTCACGAGCTTCGGCTGGGAACTTCATCATCGCATCGGGTGAGCTGGGTGAAACGATGACGAGGTCAGGTTTCTTATCTAGTTCTTTGAGGGACTGGGTCGCAGAGTAGCCCATGGCTCCAGGGTAGAACGAAGCAATCTGGGCAGAGGCATGATCCGTCGTCGCGAAGAAAGAAGCGGTGAACACGCCAGGAACAACTTTCATCAGGTCGGTATCCACACCTTTTGATTCAAGCCAGGCACGATAATCCCCGAAATCTTCACCGACCGTTGCCATAACACGCGGTTTTTGACCAAGCAACGCCATTGTATAAGCAATGTTCGGGGCGATGCCGCCGCGCTGTTTGGACATTGAGTCAACCAAGAACGAAAGGCTGATCGATTCCAATCGTTCAGGAAGGATTTGTTCCTTGAAATGACCAGGGAAGGTCATCAGATAATCATAGGCTACAGAGCCGGTCAGAAGTATATCCATGCAGTTTCCTTCTCGCAGTAAATGGCGCACTCAAATGAGTGCGCCATGAAATATCGAACGGGCAAAAGTTTATCACGGGGTTTTGCGTATGTAAAGTTTTTGACCTTACAAATTAAGCGTCCTTACACGCAATAAAACCGCCTCGTATCCACTCTCTTACTGTTTGATCTCCGTCCAAATTTCATCATACATTAAAAGGGCTTCACCGATATCTTTCACATCATGCCCTTTAGCAAACTCTTCAGCAGGAGTATTGGTAATTGGCGAAGAAATATATGCCTCATAAATTTCAGGCTGATTTTCTTTGGCGTAATCCAATGCTGCCTTGTTTGGATTGGTGTACGGATAATCAACCAATGTCAGCCAGTTAACCTCGCCCTGTAACATGTAATTGAACCATGCGTAAGCGGCATCTGTATGCGCAGCTGTTGGCGGGATCGCCATTCCATCATAAAAGATGATCGAACCTTCTTCGGGAAAAACATATTCAAATTGTGGGGCTTCAGTAGCCGTCAGGAATGCTTCACCGTTCCAGACAATGCCGAGATCCACATCACCAGCCACCAGGGGAGTCTTCGGGCTATCGCTATCGAATACCCGTATATTAGGCATGAGCTCAAGCAATTTTTGTTTGGCTTCTTCTAAATGTTCAGTATCTGTGTCATTGACATCGTAACCCAATGTCAACAAGGCGGCACCAATCACAACGCGGCTATCATCCACCGATACGATTCGACCTTCATATTCCGGGCTCCATAGATCTGCCCAAGAGGTTGGCGGCGTTTCCACTGTTTCGGTATTGTAAATGATCGCCTGTGTACCCATTTGGTAAGGCACCACATAACTGGTTGTCTCACCATAAGCAGCAACTAAACCCGAATCAAGGTTTGATAAATTGGGCAATCGGGCAGGGTCCAACTCCTGAAGCAAACCTTCCCTGATCAACACAGCAATCATGTAATCGCTAGGGTGAATAACATCATACGGGTTCACATCCTCACCAAGTGAAACTTTGGAATACAGTTCTTCGTTCGATGAAAAATAATCCACGTTCACTGTCACGCCATACACCAGTCCGAAACAATCAAGCATATCGGCAGGCACGTACTCGGTCCAGGTAAAGATATTAATGGTATCGCTTTCAAATTCAATGCGCGGGCTTGGCTCCGGACAAACAAAGCCATTGGCAGTGACCAACTCATCTGTCGAAGCAGGTTCCGCTCCCGCGGCGCAGGCTGTTACAGCGATCAACAGCACGCTCGACAAAATCAACCCCACCCAACGATGGATTTTGTGATGTGTGTTCATATTTCTCCTTAGGTTTTAGATTAAGATAACAATGGGATTATAGTGCAACCGAAACGTGAATACAACATGAGAAACAAAAATACCCCGCTTGACTCGCCTTACCTTTGCCGTTATAAAAACAGGATGAAAATCCTGCGGCTCCTGCTCGGACTTTGGCTTGCCATATCCCTTGTGGCTTGTTCTACGATCGAAAATTTTCCGGCCATCCCCCCCGGTTGGACAGTTACCCCCAGCACCACCCCCACCCCAGAAGCGACATTAACTCCCACCGTCACACCTACACCACTACCCATTGTTCGCGCCAGCGAAGGGGACCATGCATTCTTCAATGGCGACTTTGACCTTGCACTACTAAACTACCAGATAGTGTTACAAGACTCTCCAGACCCTTTGGTACGCGCATCGGCAAAATGGGGTGAAGCAAAGATCTATTATGCACAAGGGCGTTATAACGAGACCCTTACCGCCCTGCAAACTCTCATCAATGAATATCCGCAAACACCACAACACCCACAGGCATACTTCCTGCAAGGGTTTGTTTATTACAAATTGGAGAACTACCCTGCTGCTGCAGATTCTTGGCAAACCTATTTAGTCTTACGCCCTGGTGTGTTAGATGCGTATGTTCAAGAACTGCGCGGAGATGCCTTATTCAATGCCAAAGATTTCGCAGGAGCATTAGCGTCATACAGCACCGCCATCACAGCCCCATCTCTTGGCGATGACACCACCCTTGACCTGAAAGTCGCTTCAACACAAACCCAACTTGGTAATTACGAAGACGCTATTGCTCTATATGATGGGATTATCGGACGAGCATCCAGTGAGTACATCAAGGCTCAGGCGTTGTATGAAGCCGGATTGGTGAACCAGACCCAAGGTCAGACCGCCGAGGCGATCGAACGGTTCCGATATGCGGTTGAAAATTATCCGCTGTCATATTTTTCCTATCTCAGCCTTGTGGCTTTACTTGATGCTGGCGGTACAGTCAGTGAATTGGACAGAGGTCTCGTTGACTATTTCGCAGGTCAATACGCAGTCGGGATCGCTGCATTTGACCGATACTTGCAGAGCAACCCAGCAGACAATGACGGTACCGCATATTATTATCGGGCACTCTGCAAAAACGCTTTGGGTCAGTACGATGAAGCGTTGATCGATTATCAAAATTTCATCTCGAATTTCTCAGCACATTCGCGTTGGGGCGATGCATGGGGCGAAAAGGCATTCATTGAATGGGCGCAAAAAGGCGATTACACCCGTGGCGCACAGACCTTGTTGGAATTTGTAAACCTTGCGCCTACTTCACCGCAAGCTGCCGATTATTTAATGAGCGCTGCACGTATCTATGAACGGGATGCCCAATACGACAAAGCAATAGAAACTTGGGCACGGGTCATCATCGAATATCCAGGATCTCAACAATCGTCGTATGCCGCATTTTTATCTGGCATTGTGGAGTATCGCCGCGGCAATCACCAGGCAGCAACGGATCTATTCAAACGCAGCCTTGCCCTCTCCAATACGATCGAAGAAAAAAGCCGGGCATTGCTTTGGATCGGAAAAGCAAATCAAGCAATGGGAAATCAAGGTGCGGCAGAAGATGCCTGGCGCGAAGGACAAAACCTCAACCCTGGTGGATATTACAGTGAGCGTGCACGAGATATGCTTGGAGGTCGTGATCCCTTTGAATCTGGCACCACTGCCAACTATCAAGTGGACTATGCCCGGGAACGTGTCGATGCCGATGTATGGATACGCCTGACCTTTAATCTTGGCAATGATGTAGATCTTAGCAATCTCGGTCCATTAGCTTCAGATACTCGCATCATCCGCGGCAGAGAATATTGGGAGATGGGCATGCTTGATGAAGCCCGCCTTGAATTCGAGGACCTACGTGAAGAACTTGAAACGCTTAAAGACGCCGTAGGAAGTTATCGACTTGCCAATTACCTGCTAGATCTGGGCATGTACCGATCTGCCATATTTTCAGCGCGTCAGGTTTTGACCATTGCCGGTTTGGATGAACACACCGAGTCTATGATGGCTCCAACATATTTCAGTCACATCCGATACGGGTTGTACTATTCAGAATTGGTTCTCCCCAATTCACAGCAAGAAGGTTTTGACCCTCTCTTTATATTCAGCGTCATCCGACAGGAGAGCCTATTCGAAGGTTTTGTCCGCTCGAATGCTGGAGCGCATGGACTGATGCAGATCATTGCCCCAACTGGTGCACAAATTGCATCTGAACTTGGCAAACCTCTAAATTATTCCGAAGAAGATTTATATCGCCCTTACGTGAGTGTTTTATTTGGTACACACTATCTTGCCCGCAATCGCACGTTGTTGAATGGCGACCTATACGCTACTCTCGCCGCCTACAATGGCGGTCCGGGGAATGCGATTGCATGGAAAGAACTTTCGGGTGAAGACCCTGACCTCTTTCTTGAAAGTGTTAGGTTTGAGGAAACCAGGAATTACATCCGAAACATTTATGAAATATTTATTGTTTACAGACGGTTGTACAGCACCCCAACTAGTCAGTAGATTTCGTTTGAGAAAATAAAATCGAGGGTTGAATAGACTCGAATTATGAGTCTATTCAACCCTCGATTTGCGTTGATCTGAAGATTGCTACTCTATGCGTGCAGTAATTCGCTGATGGGCTGTTTCCACGTCCATATCCAAAATAGAAACAAGTTTATCTCTGCCGTTCTCACCAGCAACGATCTCTACCCGACTTTTCGGCACACCAAGTACTTCTGCGAGGAACGCAAGAATTTCAGCGTTCATATTTTCATCCGCAGGATCGACAGCAATGGAGACCTTCACTGTACCATCACTCAAGATTCCCGCGATCTGGTTGCGGCTGGCACGCGGAGTCACACGCAGTGCCAATGCCGAGCCACGTTTGCCATCATGAAGGACATATTCTCTGGACATGGTTCACCTCATTTGGATTTTTACAATGATAGAAGAATAGCAATAAATATACGCGAAAGAAAATCAAGCGCCAGGATCAAAACCAACGGACTAAAATCGATCCCGCCAGAATTCGGCATCAAATTGCGGATCGGGTTTAGAAATGGGGCAACAATTCGTTCCAATGCCTCCCGCACAGGATGATATGGAGAGAGAAAGAACGACAACAATGAATTCGCGATCACAACCCAAATAAAGGTCTGTGTTATTACACGAATTAATAAGACCAGAAAATCAACACTCATGCAGGCTCCGATTTATAGGTTCTTGGTCCAACGATCGCCGTGCCAATTCGCACAAACGTGGCACCCTCTTCCACCGCAACTTCATAATCCGTACTGGTTCCCATTGAAAGCTCTGAAAAGTTCACTTGAGGAAATTGGCTTGCGAGATAATCTCGCAGCTTTCGTACCTTCTGAAAATACGGACGTGAGAACTCTGCTACCTCCCCAAGCGGTGGCATGGACATCAGCCCGCGGACACGAAGATTCGGCAATGCAAGAACCTCAGAAATTTCCACTGCCAGTTCCGCCCACCTTGTCTCGTCCACAGCCTCCCAGCCGCCTTTGCTCTCTTCGCCACCCACATTGAACTCCAACAAGACAGGCAACATCCTGCCAGCGTCGCCACAGGAACGGTCCAGTTTCTTGGCAAGTTTCAGGCTATCCAGTGAATGCATGAAGTTAAAGTGCCCCGCCACCAGTGCAGCCTTTCGGCTTTGCACGTGACCGATCATGTGCCATTCTACCGCAGAAAAATTTTGCAAAGATTGAATTTTCGTAACACCCTCTTCAGCATAATTCTCCCCGAGGATGACTGCCCCCGCTTCGATCGCCGCTTTAGCCACCTCAACCGGCTGAGACTTGGTGACCACGACCAACTTCACCGCATCAGGACTCCGCCCAGACCTGCTGGCTGCGGATGCGATCGTATCAAACGCCGACAAATACCGCTCCCGAATGGATTTGACCATATCATTCATATGATTATTTTAACTCACCTAAAGGGATGGAATCGGGGTTTTTATATCATTGCCAACAACGCGCCAAAACGACCTGTTTTACCTTTTTCTGCGCGGTGGGAATACCAATCGTCTAAATTACAGGCAGTGCACAAACCAGATATCTGAATTTGTTCCACTCCCATCTTTTGTAATTGCAGCGCATTTGCAGTCCACAGATCGAGGTAGATTTGTCCATCGCGTGATTGCACGACTTGCTCTGCGTCCTTGCCATATTTTTCACGAAATTGAATTGCCACTTCTTCACCGACTTCATAATGGTCCACGCTGATTGATGGTCCGATTCCAACCACAATATCTTGCGGTTTTGAGCCATAACGTTCTTCCATGGCTTGCACGGAAACTTCAGCAACACCTTTTACCGTACCCATCCAACCGGCGTGTGAAATACCAATTACATTTTTCTTCGGGTCATGAAAAAGCAATGGGACACAATCCGCAAAGCGCATAAATAGCGAGACTTCGGGATTGTCGGTAAAGATGATATCGGCTTTTTGGGTAGGCTGATCGAGCGAACGTGGAGCATCAGCGAAGATAACGTCTGTGCCGTGGATCAGCCATGCGTCGTGGAGAGAGGCGGGGTTGCGTCCAAGGGAATTGAACGCATGCACCCGGTTCTCTGCCACGCGGGCGGGATCATCCCCAACGGATATGCTCAAGTTGAGCGAATTCCACGGTTCAGGGCTGATGCCGCCTTGACGAGTAAATACTGCATTAAGGACGTTCCTGGAAAAGATATCGAACTGGTAATAACGCAGTCCGTCTGAATGTTCAAAAGGCATTATTCAGACGCCTCGATTACCGCTGATTTTTTTATGTAATACTGGCGGGTTTCGTTCATGGACTCTTCGATATTTGGATAAGCGAACCAAGCCGTAAATAGACCAAAGAGAGCGCCTGTAAGCACCCGCAGGAATGGCGTACTTTCACGATAAGGTAATAAGGCATTGAGCCAATCCCAATTGAATTGACTAAAGAGTTGTGAGAACCCATCCAAGCCTATTGGGGCAATACCGAGTAGTATCCACGCAAGCCAGTGCAAAGACTTGAAGCGACGTCCTGTAAGACCAAAGGTGATACCGAAAAACAGAATGGCAATGTAAATAGCAACGTCTCGTTCGCAAAGGGCAACTTTGTATCCAAGGGTTTCATCGCCAATGTAGTTACGCGCCTCAAAACGGGCAACGTTATATGGGTCATCCACTCCGGCGATACCAGTGGCTTCTTCGAAAGTTTTATACCCACCTAGATTAGCTTCTGCCAAAGGATAGAATGGTTGTTCACCGAACAAGAAGAACGAACGGAAAGCGAATTGATGGCAAAGAGGTTTATATACACGATATATGATCTGAGCCGGCACTTCTGCCCCCAACTTCATTAGTGTAGGTGCTAAAAATGGCAAGCCGACATAGATCAACATGAACAGATTCAACAACAGCAAATAACGCTTTGCGATCCAAAATGAAACGCGGTCTCCTGTAGACAATTTCATCCCTTTCTCCATTTTATATTTATAAACGGGGTCATCGAGTTTTTCGAGCTGATTTTTACGGTCAGAAGCTGCGCCCAAGGTCATTTGAAGTTTTTGGCGCGAGATGGGAGCCTGAATTTTATAAGGTCCGACTTCTACTACAGGAATAATATTCCGAAATTTTTCATAAATGGCAGCATCACTCTCAATGTCCACTTCGACCAATCGGTGAGGGTACTGTTCCTGGAGTGCGTTCAGGTCAGCTTTCACTTCATCACAGAGTTTGCAATCCTTTTTGGTGAATAACGTGACATTGAGCATGTGCAAATATCCCTTTTGCAGATTTCAAAATAATTCCCGCAGGGTCAGTGGAACACACGAAACCTGCGGGAGAAAAAGGCTGAGATGTCTTTTTTATAAACCGAAGTCGATAAAGAAGAATTGACCACGCTGGGCAATGAGTTCGAAGGTGCCAGCGAAAAGCATAATACCGATGATGACAAGGATAACACCCATGGCGATCTCAACATAACGCATGGTTTTGTTGTATTTGCGCAGGATCGTGGTAACCCATCCAATGCCGAGAGCTGCAAGAAGGAATGGAATGGCGAGCCCAGCCGAATAGAAAGTAAGAAGCGTTGCACCCTGGGAAACTGAACCACCATTGATGGCAAGGGTCAAAATCGCACCGAGGACTGGTCCTACACAGGGTGACCAGCCAGCGGAAAAGAAAACACCCATCAATGCTGAAGAGAAATAACCCAATTTGGGATCTGGAGCTTTTTGAACACGGGTGTCATATGCAAGGAAAGGGATATGGAAAACACCGATCATGTGCAAGCCAAAAATAATGACCACCACACCGCCGATCTTTGCCAACCAGTAACGCAAATCGTAGAGCAAACCACCCGCGAAGGAGGCAGCTACACCGAGCAGAACGAATACGATACTGAAGCCAAGCACAAAAGCGAGACCATGTGAAAAGGTCAGCCACCGGCTGGGACGTTCACCAGGCGTACCGCTCCCTGCTGCAATACCACCAAGGTAACCGACGTATGCAGGAACCAGTGAAAAAACACAAGGGGAAAGAAATGAAGCCAACCCAGCAAGCAGGGCAAGCCAAACACTGATCTGAGAAATTTCCATGAAAACCCTCTTTAGAACTGAGTTTCAGTTGAGGTAACTGTAGTGCCATGATCAGGAAGTTCACGGCGTTCCTCACCTGCTGCGAGCGAAACATAAGGCATCGTCCAACGGAAGATCCACTTGGCATCTTCAGGTAAAACATTGACACAACCATGAGAGCGACGTTCGCCGAACGCATTATGCCAGAAGGCACCATGAATGGCGACGCCGCCGGAAGCGATGAATGTGCACCATGGTACTGCCGGCGTGGAATACCCTGAACCTTCATTGCCAGCCGTCATATTCTTGGAAATGATCTTCCAATAGGTTAACAACGATCCAGCCGGAGTGGCATATGCATCGGTGACCAAACCCGTCACCGGATCGTATTTTTTGCCGGAAGAAATACGGCAGAAAAATACTTCTCGCGCACCTTCAAAACAGGAAAGGGTCTGATAGTCCAAGTCTATGGAGATCGTCTTTTCATTGGGGTCTACTTCAGGGCTGATCGTGGCAACATCAGCATCTGTGATGATTTTGAAGGCAGCGCCATCCCCCCAGTAAAATTCACCATAACTACCACCGTAACCATAACCACGTCCACCTGCATCTTCGTTCCAACGATATTCGGGGAACCCATTATTTGTGCGGACCTGGTCGATCCACACCACCTGCCCGTAATACAAGCGCGGTGGGAAGTTGTACGTAATGTGGTCTTGCAACCAGGGAGATGCGACAGTTCCTTCATGAGCAAGGTCAACATATGGAACAGTCACTTCTGCCCAAAAACCCTGACCATTTGGTAATTCATTCACAGGAGTATTGGGGATATTCTTGGTCGGTTGAACGACCGAAGCATATACATAGCCTTGCGGCGTTTCAATGTATCGCTGATTCGGCAAGCCGCCGATCACATTTCCTATGACTTCGCGGTTCCATTCCACCAAAGTATCGGCATTGAGTTTGCCAATTGAATTGTTCAAATTCGAGTTATTGGTCGGGCTATTGCGAATGTCCACATCCGGTTCACAGACACGCCCAATAATGGCGCTACCCGGGAACTGTGGCAAGCGTTTCGGCTGGCTGAAGATCTCCCATCGATAATCAACATCACTTGGAGAAATGCGTGTGAACGCCATAGCGCCCACCCCCAACCCTGCTAATTTTATAAAATCGCGTCGCGATAGATATTTCCTCATAGTTTCACCTTATTTAAAAGAGATTTCTTCAACAAGCATACCTGCAAATAAAAACAGCGTCAACAGCGTGGTGAGAAACAGATTAATCTGTAAGGTATTCTTCCAACGCCCGTAAACAATTCGAACTCAACTTGTGCCCAACCTCATCCTCACAATAGGTGATCGACGCGCCCGCTTGCTCCAGCAGCTGCATCGACGCCCGGGCACGATCAATGGGCACCATTTCATCCTGTGTGCCATGAGCCACAAAAATGTGCTTGCCAGCCAAAACCCGCTGACTCACAAATTCATCCAAGCCCGATGGCACGAACCCAGCCAAAACACCCATTTTTCGAACACGCTTCGGATACAGCATCCCCAAGACGTTGACCATTGCCGCGCCCTGGCTAAATCCTATCGCATCGAAGACATCCGCTTCCATCTTGACCGAGGCTGCGTACTCGTCTATGAGTTTGATCAACGCCTCAGCCGACGTCTTCAAAGCATCCAACCCTGGGCGGTTGGTTTGGTTGTTACGAGCCTCTTCAATGCTTAGCGGATTTACACGCCAAGAAAAACCCTGCGGGTTGGCAGGGTGCGGTGCACGAGGAGCAACGATCCAGTACTTGGAAGAAAATCTGCGGGCGAAGACCCACATCGAATTTTCATCGCCCGTGAGTCCGTGGATCATCACCAACAAACGCGGATTTGTAGATTCAGATGGGCGAATCCGCATCGTCCAGCCATTAAATTCAATCGTTTCGGTTGTCGTCTGGGTTTGCACGTTTTACGAACCAATCCATTCCAAATAAAAATAGAAAAACCAAGCCAATGGGAAGAAACGCAGCAAGGATACAAAGGAAACCGGTCACCGCTGCGCCGAAACCGTAGATCATCCAGATCAGACCCAGCCCTACAATAAACAACAAAAGGATTGCCCCAATGACGATCCGCGTGTTCGTATCACGCATATACTTTCGCAAGTCACGGGTCATTGGTTTGCTCCAAAGATACGCCTGCCGAGGCGGGCTGTCCATGCTGTTTTGCGCTTTAAGTCTGGAAGCACTTGTTCCAACGCATTCTCACCCAATTGAGCCACATCTTCTACCACAACCTGATCGAGCAATTCAATATTGTGCACTTCTGGACGGACAATAATCTCAGGTTTATCCACTTGCAACCGCAGGTGAGAAACATATCGACTCGAAACATCCACCGAGCGAAGAAAGATATCAAGCGATTGCGCCAGAGAAATTCTTGAAAGACGGTCAGCGATCGTTCGTGGCACGATACTGGGAATTGGAAGGTTATAACCACGAACTAATTTATCGATAGGGTCATTCAAAACAACAGCGACCACTGGTAGGTCCGGTGATAAGAGGCGCGCAACGGTGACGGGAACTGGATTCAAAACACCACCATCCACCAACTCCCAGTCATTGATCTTTTGAACCGGAAAAATACCCGGCAGAGCAATTGTGGCAAGCACAGCGCTTTTCAAACTGCCATCATTCAGGACGACTTCTCCACCTGTGTTGATATCCACTGCTGTCACAGCACAAGGAATACGTGTGTCTTTGAAGGTCTTTTCACCGATAACGCGATCTAATAATTGACGAACTCCTGCCAACCCGAGAAGAGAAGGTCCATCTTGCGGGGCACGCCCATATAAGCCTTTCTGGTCCACTGACTCAAAAATAGCCTGAATTTCTTTTGGAGAATAACCAATGGCATAAAAAACAGCCACCATCCCACCAAAACTTGTTCCTGCAACGGAGCGGATCTTAAATCCTTCTTTTTCCAGGCGGCGTAGTACGCCAATGTGAGCATTGCCCTTGGCGCCTCCACCACCTAATGCCAATGTAATATCCATGTTCTTCAATGCCTTTCCAGTGTTCAATTAACTGACTCGTTGAGCGCGAGGGATTATACCCTTGGGGCAAGAATGAGGCTAAAAGAACGATCAATTCCCCGGATCACGTATCAACCAAACTGCCATCCCTGCTCCAACAAAGGCAGCCACAATAAGCACAACGATCAACACCCGTGATGAAGCCGGCTTGGAATTTTCTTCAGCTATAACTTCTTCAGTTGGAGTTAACGTCACTTGTTCAGGGGTCGATGTTGGCACGTTGGTAGAGGTTGGAGCTATAGTGACAGTTGCTTGAACAGTAGGCGTCACTTCCACAAGCGGTGCGGCAGCTTGTGTTGCACCTGTCACTACCAGCAACTCATCTCCTTGATATACGGTTGAGCCCTCGCCAAGGTTGTTCAAGGCTTGGATATTCTTGATCGTCGTGCCATAGGCAATTGCAATGCTCCAAAGCGATTGCCCATATTGCACCTTGTGATATACGTTCCCATCGGGGCGGGGCGTGCTGAGAGTTACTGGCACCATGAATTGACTAACGCCACTTGAAGCGTTTGACCCACCCGGCACAGTAGTTAGAACAGTTGCAGCGCTCTCCTGCTGCTGCCCTGAACTGGTTGCAGCAGCTGTATCGACCGCATAGTAATAGGTTTCCCCAGATTGCGAAACACCCGCACCTATATGCGTGAAATTACCCGAAAGCATGGTATTCATGTGCTGAGCGTCCTGCCAGGCAGCAGGAACTCCATTCCACACAAGCGGACCATATGTGTTCAAAATATTTTCCGAACGAAAACCACCCTGTGAAAGATCCCCAGCCAGAGGGAAACCCAAGGAAAGCAATTGTTGGGTATATGTTCCACTGGGTCTGGAATGGGTCACGATACCAGTTGCCGCCATATAATCTGCCTGAGCTTGTGCCGATTGCATCAGAATAGGATGCACGGGCAAGGGAGCAAGTCCATTCGCGTTGCGCAAATTATTCACTGCATCTATCAATTGAGACGGAGAAGTGATGTTTGCTTGAGGACGAGCTCCAGCTATCGATTTCGACGACAAATTCAAAAGAAATAGAATCAGTAAAGCAGCAAAGAACGGATACCATTTTCCCATAGTTACTTTCATTTCAACAATTTTTTCAACGCAAAAGAATAGATCCATCTCATTTTGGGAATTATATCCCTGCACAGACGAGTGGATTAATTTCTTCTCATCCCGCACGATCAGTGAAAATTCGATAGGATACTCATCGTATTAACGCAATTTGAACATGAGTAGAGCAGATCAGGTCTGCTGGCAGCGGAAAACACAATCCTTAACGAGATTAAATGGCAACTTGAGGCAAAAGTACTTTTAGCGAATTGACCAATGTATCAATATCTTCTTGAGAGTTATATCCTTGCACCGAAATGCGGATAAATTGCCTGTCTTGCCATTGGATCAGGGGTACTTCAATATTGTATTCATCATACAAACGTTTTTTTAGCACAGTGAGGTTGGATAAGGGAAGTGGGGCAATGCCCATTTGACTGTAAAAATCTGAATCAAGCGGGTACAAGGGAGGCATGACAACCAAATCGCAAATTTTCTCAATTGCATTCTTGAGCAGTACATGGCAATCTTTACGAACCGAATCCCAATGATGGTCGTTCATGAATTGAATTGCGTCCGGGACCGTTAGTGCGGCAGTGGGATCTTTAGTTCCTGTCCATTGCAAAATGTCTATAAACCGGGAGCCTGTGGTGGTTTCAGGGGTTGGGTGGTAGCCCCAACTGACAATTAACGGATCAATTATGTGTTGTAAATTACGTCTCACATATAAAAATGCGGACCCTTTTACATTAAGCATCCACTTATGGCAATTTCCAAAAACGATGTCTGCGCCCAATGCGTGCAGATCAACGGGAATCTGCCCAGGCGAGTGGGCCGCGTCAACAATGGTTAATATCCCCGCCTCTTTTGCATGCCGACATATTTTCTCGATGGGCAGGCGCAGAGCCGTTGGCGAGGTGATATGGCTCAAATAGATCACCTTTGTATTAGGGGTAACACTCTGACAGAAGGTTTCAAACAGTTCGTCTTCTGAATCGACTGGCAATGAAATGGGATGCCGAATGTATTGCGCTCCTACCCTGCCACAGGTAAATTCCCATGTGAAGTCACATGCTCCATACTCATGGTCGGTTGTTAATATCTCATCATTTTGCTGAAGTTTTAATGAATGAGCAATAATATTGACACCATGCGTTGCATTTGGGATGTACACCAATTCATCAAAATCGCAATTGAGATATTCAGCCAACACCCTGCGGGAGTGTTCGAGAAGCCCATCTAGTTCGCGCCCGAGAAATAGTACAGGTTGTTGCTCCAGCCGTACTTGCCAATTTATATGAGCATCGAATACAGGTCGAGGAGTTGCGCCAAATGATCCATGATTTAGAAAAGTGATTGTGGGGTCAAGCAAAAATTGATTGTTGAGTTTATTCATGGTTAAGATTATATAGGAAATATAATCGTCCATGGATAAACCATGGACGATGAATCGTTTTTAAGTGATGCTAATTACCAGATTCCTTCCTTATAACCTCAATAAACGCGGTTACCATTGCGGGATCAAAATGTTTACCAGATTGATCTTTCAAATATTCCAACACCCGTTCTGGAAGCCAGGCAGTACGGTAAGGACGGTCAGAAGTCAGCGCATCATAGACGTCTACAACGGCAAAAAGGCGAGCTACAAGAGGAATTTGTTCCATATGCAATCGGTCGGGGTAACCAGTGCCATCCCACCGCTCGTGATGATGGAGCACAATATCCAGGGTTTGTCTTGCATTGGTGATCGATGAAAGAATATTATGTCCATATGTAACATGTAATTCCATCATTCGCCGTTCCATCGTGGACAAGCTGCCAGGTTTTAATAAGATAGCATCAGGGATGCCAAGTTTTCCTATGTCATGCAACAATGCCCCACGCCGGATCGCTCCCCACTGATTGGAAGGAATTTGAAGATGTTCAACAAGCCGCATTGCAAGCCTGCTGACTCGCATTGTATGTGACTCGGTCTCGTGATCGCGCAGCCCAAGAATGTGTGCCAGACTTTCAAATACACCATCATGCTGGTCAGCAAGTGCCTGATTTACAAGTTGTAGCCGGGTGCGTTCCAATTCCTGAAATAATCCCTGCCCCATGAGTGGCAAAAGCTCAATTAATTCTATTTTCAACTTTGGGCTAACTACATCTCCAACAACATGCAGCCAACCAAGTATGCCATCATGAACGGTCAACGGAAATCGCTGAAACGTCCCTGTTTTTCCAATATTAACGTTCTCTGGTGCATCAAATATCTTAAGTGTTCTACCGCTCTCGTCTAGTAATTCCAACCAGATGATCTTCAGGTCATATCTTTTCTTAAGATAATCATGCCAACCTTGCCACCACCCCCACATTTCTCCTTGTCTTGCCCGTAATTGTTCTCTGGAAATCAAAAAAGGCAGGCGATGAACCTGCATTAATGTTTTCCCTACCCTTTCAGAGGTCTGAAGATCAAGCCGAGTGGAAGGGTATTTTTTCATTTATTGAATGGATGAATTCTGCAAGGGTCTTTGCTCGAATGCCAGAAATGATCTCAATAGTAGTTTCAGACAATGCAAAATGTTCCCCACCAAATCCGGAATGTATGGATTGGACAGGGTTGTTCAAAAGAGAACGACAATAGGATGAGCTAATACTTGCAGCAACCAATAAACGCCGCAAAGAGGCCAGATCTGTCTCGGTTTGAGTAGATGTAAGTAATGTATTAAGAATGGTTTTGCTGGTCATGGCTTTTTTCCTAGGTCACCATGGGGCTGGACGTTCTGCCCAGCGACCAACATGATAAAGGCTCCGAATGCTATCCAGACATCTCCCAGGCTAAAGATAAATCGATACGGTAAATAATCCGGAGAAACAAACCGATCAGCCAGCCATGGAAATCGGATGGCATTTTCCATCATCAGGATATCTTTACTGGAAAGACTGATGCGCTCTCCATAACCTATCAAATTCAGTGCCTCTGGTGTCAACAAACGAGCGGCGGATTCAGCCACAAGGGGCATGAAACCTCCATTCGCGACGATGACAAGCAAATTTAATGCCAATCCCAACATCAGGAAAGGTAAACCGGGCAGGGTGACATTCAACCCAGTAAACCCAAGGAGCAAGACTTGGGAAAGGACAAGAAATATTGACGCAGCCTCATCGGGAAGCCAACCACGAGTCGGCTCAAAATAAAATGCCAGCCACTGCGGTAAAAAACCAATCACCACCAAGGCTGGATATTTTAAGATCGGAGGCTGCCAGATTCTCCCTTGCCATCTGGCAAGCCCCCAGCCCGTCAGTGCCCCCAAAACAACTGCAAGCAAAAGAATCAACGAATGCCAACTCCACCAACGTCCTCAGGCGCACCGCCTCCGAGAACGAGAATCGCCAAAGCAATTAAGGACCAAATGACCTGTAAGTGAATTTTGTTAACCTTCGATGCTGAGAACAGGAATTTGTTAAATGTGTTTTTCATGGGACACCTTTCTGGTCTGGATGGATAAGATGTCCAACTTTATCTATCCCCCAGTTACAAAAGTGGCCTCAAATTGTGGTCATAAGCTTTTCATACAACTTACGCATCTCTACAGAGGGCAACATTCCCAATTCGTTCTCCAAGATTTCTTGATATTGGCGGTATTGAAGTGCCAACCCGGCAGGATCATGCTGGGCAGCATAAGCCTGCAACATCAATCGATGGGCTGCTTCCAACAATGGTTCGAGAGAAAGCAATTCACGCGTTAATTCAAGACAAGTCTGTCCATGACCTTGTTTCAATTCCAATTCTGCCACTTCCATCAGTAACTGGCGTAATTGTTCCCGATATCGGTTACGATCAATGGTTGCCCATTCAGCATCCACATCAATCAAGTACCCGGCACGTAACAGGTGCAAAGCCTGCTCAAGATCAACGATCTGTTCTCTGGCGCCCACATCATAACGGCTGCGTTGGATCAGATCCTCCAAACGTTCACGATCCCATTGATAGGCAATGCTACGATTGAAGTTATATCGGTCATCCTTGAAGAGGATCACGTCCTGTCCGAGTGCCTGACGGATACGATATATATTGATCTTAAAACGAACCTTGATGCGTGCTGGCGGAAGATCTGGCCAAAAATCGATGGCGATCTGTTCTTTGGTGCGCGGTGGCGATTGCAATAGATAAATGAACAAATCACGGGCTTCACGGGTCTGCCAATCTGAGAGCTCCAATACTTTTCCGTTATTGAATACTTGAATACGCCCAAAAGTTTGGATTTCCAGCCTTGGTTCTCGAGAGGTAGACGATCCATGGAGAACTGATGTTTCTTTGGATAATATGGGCAATGAATCTTGCACGCGTACCGCATGTTCAAAAAAGACTCGCAGATCCGCATCGCGTAGCAACCGAGTTTGTCCGGTTAATTTCAAGAAACGGGAGGCCCGGCCTGCATGCAACATAAAAGGTGTGGATATGGTCCATTCTCTTTGTGGCGGCAGGAGCTTGCGCATTTCTGCGACCGCAGACCGGGTATCAGAGAATGAAAGTGCGGCAGCAATCCAAAGCTGGGCAATTTTGCCTTCTGCCTGATTACCGCCCTCCAAAAATAGATCACTTGCTAACCGAAAAGCAGCTAATGCCTCAACTTCACGTTTTGCATCCAACAAGCATAACCCGCGTTCCAGGTTGAAAAATGCGCGCTCAAAACTCCCAAGTTTGATCTGGGAAAGTTCAACCTGTCGCAATTCCGTTAATGCTGCAATTGCATCACCATGCAATCGTTTTAGACGAACCTCCCCCAAGGATGCATAAAAGATATACAGGGAATGTCCTAATTCAGTAGCTTGGGTCAGAGCAAGGTCATAATAATTAAATGCATTATCAAGATCGTTAATGTCACACAAAAGATCGCCAAGACTGATCAATGCATTGGTTTGTATCCGAATGTACCCGGACAGTTTTGCTGTTTGAACCGACTCTTGTAATAAATGATAAGCCTCTTCCATTTGCCCGGTCATGTATTTCAACATGCCCATATTATTCAAAAGACGCGCTTTCCAACCCGAATTTCCGGAATGTTCCAAAGCAGCGAGAGCATTGGCGTAATATCGGGCGGCGGCTCCGACATCACCTAATCTGCGATGGATCACCCCCAACTCAGTTTCAAGGATGGGAATCTGCTGACCCTGACCCAACTGGCGATATCGTTGCAAAGACTCCTCAAGCCATGCAAGAGCTTCATTGGCACGGCCCAACCCAAATAATGCCAACCCACGAACGCGCCGAACCTCAGCATAGATGATCAAAGCCCTCACGTCCTTCTCCTCCCCCTCTATCTCGGTGATCTGGTCAACATCTAGTAAAGCATCCTGAAATTGTCCCAACTGCCGAAATACTTCTGCCCGCCGCACAAGTGTTTTGAACCACTCGAGCTTATCAGAAGTCTCTTTTTGTTGCTGTTCGGCAACATCAAGGAGTTGACGAGCCTGACGCTGATCACCTTGAGTCGTATGGACCGCACCCATTAACGAAAGCAATGCCGGTTGAGCATAAGCAAGCTCAACAGGAATTTTTCGCAGCCATGTATCCAGTGTAAGGATACGCCCAGCACCGATAAAGTCCGCCCCGGTGGAAATGAGGAGCCGGATCTGATTTTGGTAATCGTTGAGCCGCTCATAGATCTGAAGTGCTTCTTCGAATTTTTGATCCTGCTCATAGACTTGGGCAAGCTTTTGTTGAATACTCCAAGCCAGGACTGGTTCCTCATATTGCAATTGGGAACGCAAAAAATGTTGGAACAAATGGTGATAACGGATCCAATTCCCATCCTGATCCAGTGGAACACTAAAAATGTCGGCAGCCGATTGAACCTGACGAAATAGAGTACTGTAGTCCAGCGAAGTTTCGGTCAACAAAGGCGAAAGCACTCGTTCGCACAAGGCAATGTCGAAGGCATCAAAAATGGATGTCATATACATGAAACGCCGGACATCATCAGACTGCCTTTGCATAACCTCCCTGGAGAAAAAGTCGAACAATGCTGTAGTTGAATGTAAAGGTCTAAAATTTGGTAAGTTCGTTGAAATGCCATTACTCAAATGAATGGCAGCCACCCAACCTTCGGTATCCCTTAATATGGACTGGGCTTCTTCATTGGTTATCTCTAATCCCCGGTTCTGACGGAAGAGAGTCTGGATCTCATCAACTTGAAACGATAGATCTTCAAAGGAGATACCACCTGCCTGATTGCGAGCGATCAATAGAGGAGAAACCGGCAGATCTGGCAGATTTCTGGAGGAGATCACCAAATGAACATTCTCACCACACAACTGCAAGAAGCGACCCAGCAATTGCCGGATCATTCGTTCTTCTTCGACAAGATGATAATCGTCCAAAACCAGCAAAAAGTGATCATGGATCTTCATGGTGATCTCATTCGTCAGGGTCACCAAAATCTGTTCCTGGTCGGCAGCAAGAGAAGTCATATTTCCAAGAACAGCGAGCGAGTCGCGACCAAACGCTGGAAATCGCTCAGCCAAAGCAGCGATCACGTAGCGTAAAAAACGTTGAGGATCCTGATCGAGCCCATCTAAAGACAACCAACAAACGGGCATGTCCACCTGATTGGAAACATCCACAAGAAAGGATGTTTTTCCATATCCCGCCGGTGCGATCACGAACAATAATGCTTTATCCAAATGGGCATATAACTGCTCGGTTAAACGCGGGCGCGCGATCAATTCGCGCCGCCGGGGCGGAATTCGCACCTTGATCGCGCTTACAGGTATCTCATGAAATGAACTCATGCGATTGGGTGTACCTTCCGAGGATTGGGTCAACAGAGATTATTTTAACTTTACTATGTTTTCGAATACAGGAATATAGCAGGAGTGTAATGGATTTCAAGAGCTTTGTAACGCCTCCCATGTATCTGTCCCTAAGTTGGTAAGCATTATACGAGAAATAAAACGTCCACAGGATTATCCCGTGGACGGATCATGCTGATCAGGTTGGCAGAACTCTTTACAAACGCTTCACGAAGATCGCGAGATCATCGCCTACCGCATAAAAATCCTTGATTATCGCTTCGGCTTTGTACCCCACCCCTTCATAAAATTTTCGGGTCGACTCGTAGTGGGTCGTGCCAGAGGTTTCAGCGATCACCATCCGTCCGCCTAATTTACGGACTTCTTCCTCAGTAACAGCCAACAATTTGCGTCCCACGCCTCCCCGACGGATATTCGGGTCTACGGCGATCCAGAACAAATCATAGACGCCATCCGTCAGGTCGCGGTAACCGTAGCAGGCAAAACCCAACACCTGAGTCCCTTCGCGATAGACAATGAAGTTGTACCCGCAGCTTTCCACACCGTTTTCGATGTAGTCATCCCAGATCTCTGCGACACAGGTGACTTCTTCTTCATTGAAAACGCCTGCACGGGCGGTGATATCTTTGATCTGGTCTCCATCGGGCGCAACCGCGATGAAAATATTTTCGTGTCCGGCAACTTTTACATTTGCATTCATGAGTTGAAATGCCTTCCTGTTTTGATTTTGATGGTCTCGCAAGGGTCGGCTCTGGCAAAGACTTTACGATTCAGTCTACCCAGAACAGTTTTTTAGGATTTTATCATCTAGAGTAGGATAATTGTCCTAGTAAAGAAATGCGTGTACATCACACCAGTACAGCATACTAATTTCCGGAGGAAGAAATGACCGAACCCAAGATCACTTTGTATGGCGCGTATTGGTGCCCTGATTGCCGCCGCTCGAAGAAATTTTTAGGGGAGCAATTTGTACCCTTCAAATGGATCGATATTGAGCAAGATAAAGAAGCTGAAGCGTTTGTAGTTCAAAAGAACAATGGCAAACGCATCATTCCAACGATTGTGTTCGAGGATGGTTCATTTCTGGTCGAGCCGACCAACGCAGAGCTTGCCAAAAAGCTGGGATTGAAAACCGAAGCAAAGAAGACCTACTACGACTTGATCATCATTGGCGGTGGACCTGCCGGGTTGACCGCTGCCATCTACGGCGCACGTGAAGGTGCGGATGTGTTGCTGATCGAACGCTCCGGTCTTGGCGGACAGGCAGGTATCACAGTTGGTTTGGATAACTTCCCCGGATTTCCCGAAGGCATCAGCGGACAGGAATTTTCCGAGCGGGTGACACAACAAGCCAAACGCTTTGGTGTGGAAATTCTACAAGCCGTGGACGTGGAAAAAATGGCGGAAGAGAACGGCTATCACGAAGTTTATACCTCTGACGGAAAGCATTATCACTCGCGTGCCGTGCTAATTGCCACCGGCGCATCGTATCGCAGACTGGAAGTTCCCGGTGAGGATGATTACATCGGAGCGGGCATTCATTTCTGTGCAACTTGTGACGGTCCATTTTATAAAGGTGCAAAGGAGATCGTGGTTATCGGCGGAGGAAATGCTGCGGTGGAAGAAGGGTTGCACCTTACAAATTTTGCAGAGAAAGTGACCTTGCTTGTCCGCGGAGATAAACTCACTGCCAGTCAGATCGCGATCGAAAAGGTCTCAGAGTCAAAATCGAAAGTGGACGTGAGATACAACGTCGCAGTTGAATCATTTGATGGGCAGGATTCAAAATTGAAGTCCATTAAGACTCGCAATTTACTGACAGATCAACCTGAAGAATTACATCCTTCCGCGGCATTCGTGTTCATCGGTCAACAACCGAATACGGAATTTGTAAAAGGTTATATGAAGACCGACCCAAGCGGATTCATCCTAACCGGGCATGATCTCAGACATCTGAAAGTGATGGACGCCCTGCCATTTGAAACCAGTGTCCCTGGGATCTTTGCTGCAGGGGATGCACGCCACGGAAGCGTAAAGCAAGTCGCATCGGCGGTTGGCGAAGGGGCGGCGGCTTCGATCTCGATCCGCGAATTTTTACGAAGGGGATAATTTACCAGGCAGCCCTGCCTCCATCCACAGGCAGGGCAATGCCTGTCACGAAGGATGCATCCTCTGAGGCGAGGTAAGCCACAGCGTTGGCAACTTCTTTGGGTGTAGCGATCCGATTCATCGGGTGGCGTGAGGCGAACTTGGGGCGTTGAAGGTCCGCGCCGCCCAAATCATCCATTTCTTTTTCAAGCAAAGGCGTATCCACACTTCCTGGGCACACACAATTGACGCGGATATTTTGTGCCGCATGGTCAATTGCCATGGCACGGGTCAGGTTGATCACTGCGCCTTTCGCAGCACAATAGGCAGCGACTCCCCCGCCGCCCACCAAACCAAAGATCGAGGCATTGTTGATGATCGCTCCACCACCATTTTTCGCGATCTTTGGAATGGCAAATTTCGACATCAAGAATATACCTTTTAGATTGGAATTCAAGGTGGCATCCCATTCTTCTTCTGATGTATCCACCACGTTACGATTGACATGGATAATGCCTGCATTGTTGAAGAGAATATCCAAGCGTTCAAACATTTCAATGGTCTTCTCCACACAATGTCGACAATCTTCGGCTACGCCAACATCCCCAGAGAAAAAAATAGCCCGCCCACCCGAGTCAGTTATCTTCTGCACAACTGCTTCACCCCGTCCGGCATCTTGTGCGAACAAAACTACCCGAGCCCCCTCATTTACAAGGAGTTCAGCGACCGCCAAACCAATGCCAGATGTTCCACCCGTGATAATCGCAACTTTCTCATCAAATCGCATATTTTTTCTCCAATGACCAGATTGAATAAAGACATTGTAATTTTATTCCTTCCAAAATGTAATTAAAAGCACTGACAAAGCAACCATAGAAACAGTAAACTCATTTCAGCTTCATCACTGGAGGAATAAATGAATCAACCTAATATCATTGTCTACGGCGCAGACTGGTGCGGAGATTGCCGCCGCTCGAAACGCTTCTTGAATGAACAGAATATTCCATTCACATGGATCGATGTTGATCAGGACAAAGAAGCCGAGGCATTTGTCCGCGAAAAGAACAACGGCAAACGTATCATTCCGACCATTATTTTTGAAGACGGCTCCTTCCTTGCCGAACCATCAGATGAGGAATTGGCAAACAAACTTGGTCTGCCGGTCTAACAGAACAACCTGAAAAGCAAATAAGCCACAAAAACTCAGAACGCATACATGGGTATAATTTCATGTATGCGTTTCAATTTATTTAAGCAATCGGATATCCCTGAAAAATATCGATCAAATTTCATTCACCTCTATCTCGATATCGCCTGGTTCGGTGTGCTTAGCGGCACTGCCGTTAACTTCCTAAATATCTATGCCACCCGCTTGGGGGCAAGCGGTTTCCAGATCGGCATGCTCACAGCTGCATCTGCCATCGTCAATCTATTTCTCGCCATTCCTGCTGGACACTGGATCAGCAAACGTCCCACTGGTGCTGCCGTCTTTTGGTCGTCGGTGTTATTTCGCATCGGCTATCTCCTATGGATTCCCCTGCCGTGGTTCTTAAATGAACAAGGTCAGATCTGGGCGCTCATCATCCTGACCTTTCTCATGGCAATTCCACTGACACCATTGGGTGTTGGTTTCAATGCCCTCTTCGCCGAAGCCGTGCCGGATCGTTACCGCGCACGAGTAGCTGGCACCCGCAATGTGACCTTCGCCATCGCCTACATGTTAACCTCGATTATTGCAGGTTACATTTTGAAGAACACCGATTTTCCTGGCGGCTACCAAGTCATCTTTGTGATAGGAGCATTCGGGGCGGCAATGAGCAGTTATCACATCTACCATGTCCGACCGATTCAAGATGACATGCTGGCGCCTCCTTCCACAGCGATCCCTGTTTCTGACCCCAAGCCTTCATCTACCCGCAAGCTTACCGCGATCCTGCGCCTCGACATTTGGAAGTCGCCTTTCAAGAACGTATTGCTGGCGCTGTTCATCTTCCACTTCGCGCATTATCTTTCAAACCCGCTTTACTCCATCTTCAACGTGCGCGTCCTCAACCTCAACGACAGCCACCTCGGTACAGGGACCGCGCTTTATTATCTGTCTGTCCTGCTTGCTTCCACCCAATTGGGGCGCATTGTCCATCGATTTGGAAATAAGCGCATCACTGGTTGGGGTGTGGCTGGAATGGCATCCTATCCGCTCATGTTGGCATTTGCGACCAACGTCTGGCAGTTCTATGTCCTGTCGTTCATTGGTGGTTTCCTTTTTGCGTTGGTCAATGGCTCCTATGCCAACTACATGCTCGAACACATCCCACCTGATGACCGTCCTTCGCATTTGGCTTGGTATACCATCATGTTCAACTTCGCGATCCTCACAAGCTCTTTGATCGGTCCCGCTGTGGCAGAAGTCATTGACCTCATCCCTGCGTTGATCGCCTTCGGCATAGCCCGCATCCTTGCAGGGTTGTTCCTGTTGAAGTGGGGCTAAGTCGTTTGGTACACAAAAAACGGATGAAGAAAACATCAAATCCGTGCCTTCCGTCGATCCGTGAACAAAAGTTTTCCATGCTAAAATCATCCTGTGACTGACAACATCAAAATCATCGCCAACAACCGCAAAGCCGGTTTTGAATACACCCTGCTCGAGAAGTTCGAAGCAGGCATTTCCCTGCAGGGCTCTGAGATCAAGTCCATTCGTGCCGGGCAGATCAGCATTCAAGAAGCCTACGTAGACGTGGAAAATGGACAGGAAGCCTGGCTGCTCGAAGCACACATCGCCCCTTATGAACAAGCGGGCAAATACTTCAACCACGACCCCAAGCGCAAACGCCGCTTGCTTTTGCACAAGAAGGAAATCCGCGAGCTTTGGAATAATGTTCGCATCAAAGGGATGACCATCGTCCCGACCAAGGTCTATCTCAAAGACGGGCGTGCCAAGGTAGAAATCGCGCTGGCAAAAGGCAAGAAAGCGTACGACAAGCGCGCGACCATTGCCAAACGAGATGAAGCGCGAGATAAAGAACGAGCCATGCGGGTAAGATGATTTCTTTCATCTTTCCTCTTTTTTGGGGAGGAAAGATGAAAGAAGAAAGAAGTAAACATGCCTCCCTCAACCATTGGTGGTGTCAATTTATTACCTGAACCCGAAAAGCGGGCGATCTACACCAAGTACATTCCACAATCCTTATTAGATAAATACAACCTGCCGCCCTTGACATCCGCAGCCGGATACAACCTGCTGCAATTCCGTTTTGCCAACGGCTCTACGGATGTTGAGATGCGCTTGTATCACAAAGTGGACTTTCCAGACCCCATCCTCTATGCACATCTGACCGATACTATGAATGGACAGATCCATGTGCTATTGTATGTACTCAACGACCCGGACTCTCCGCGATTCGATGTGGACAAAATGCCTGATGGTACGCCAACCAAATTCGGGACGCTAAAGCGCAATGTTGAGGCGGAGGCAAAGGCTTGTGAGGCTGGGATGGCACCGGGGCAGGTACGACGCGGACTGAGGATGTTGGGTCCAGCCATTGAGGCATTCGAAGGCTTCGTTATGGCATTAGGCCACGACATGTACTTCGTCGAACCGTTGTACTATCACAATGCAGTCATCTTTGAACGCTATGGATTTTCATATCAGATGGGCAAACGGTTGATGGAAAGCATCAACACAGGCTTTCAACCCGGCGGTGATTTGCATTCCCAACTGGATGGCTCGAACGCTTTCCGCAAACCGGAGGCTTCTGAAAGTATCCGCAAACGCTCATGGGCAATTCACGATGGCATTCTTGGCGAACCGTTCACAAATGTGACCATGTACAAACGCGTAGGTCACACAGCAGGAGTAGACACAACCAAAGGATGCAAGTGGTAATAAGAAAAGAGATGGCGAAATGCCATCTCTTTTTATAGGTATTGGGCGTAGTTCTCACCTAGTATCTTTTCCAGATACGGTGTGACCTGCCAGAAGCTTTTTAGGCTTCGATATTCCTCCACCCAGCGTGGATTCTTGCCCGCAGGCGAAACTTTCACCGAACGGATCATCAGATTCTTGGCAGTGTGTTCAATAGGCACAAATTGGGTCACATCGGTACGATAGCCCATAATGCGCAACAATGTCGCGCGGAAGGTATCGGTGAGGATATCGCCCATGCGCTCGAACAAAATGCCGTGACTAAGCACAGAGGCAAGCGGTGTCGGTGCAGGGACTTGCGCCATTTGCACTTGTAGATCATGTTGGCAGCATGGCGCACAAACAATGATCTTGCTCTCCCAGCGGATACCTTTGGCGAGGGCATCG
>JBEBCV010000389.1:0-17299 GCA_041157505.1 Chloroflexota bacterium
CCGGCGACGGACAGGATGAACTCTTCATTCAAAACACAAGCAACGTCAGTGTCTTCGACGGTTCGGGCGCATCTTTATTCAGTTTCGATTACTCCAGTCCCAAGACCACCCTCGGTGACGTGAATGGCGATGGCGTAGAAGACATTGTTGTCTATTACGTTGGCACGGGCATGGCGGTGGATGTTATTTCAAAAGGGAATGTAAGCAACCTGGCACAAGCCCTTAACATCGGGGTCCCTTCGCGCGTAGCGGCTATTCGCTTCTCTTCCGGACCTGAGATTGTTCTCGGCGATAGCTCGGGCGGAGTCCTCGCCTTGAGCACAGACGGCAATCCGCTCTGGGACAGCAATGTCGGTTCTGCTGAGATCCGCGGCATGGACGATGCCCGCATTGGCGGCGAAGTGCATGTGGCGATTGCATCCAATGACGGTACGGTTAAGGTCTTTGCATCAGATGGCAGCACAGTCTGGACGGTGAATCAGGAACAACTGCGAAGGATGCGTGCCTTCGACTTGAATGCCGACGGTAACAGCGAGGTCATCACCGGCGGTGAGTATGGCTTATTCCGCATTTATAACGCTGCAAATGGACAGGTGCTCTTCGAGAAATCACTTGGGCAGGCAGTGAGTGAAGTCCGTGAAGTGGAATTGAACGGCGACCCATCCTCACGTGAGATCGTGGTCGGTGGAAAAGATGGCGGTGTGTGGGCGTTCTCATTCAACGGCACGACTGCCAGCCAAATGTGGACGGGATCGTTATCTGACAAAGTGACTGAGATTGCCGGGCTCGACATCAACGAAGACGGCAAACAAGAAGCGGTCATTGGTGATGATGCGGGCAATGTCGCCATCTTCACTGATAATGGCACACGTAACAACCTGCCCAATCATTCTTCCGGTATCACCCGCGTGGATATCGGTAAACTTGGCAATGAGCGTTATGTGGTCATCGCAGATTACAACGAAGTGCAGACCAACAAGGTCAATTTCAGTTCCATTCCCGGTTTTCAGTTCACACCATTGATCGTTGGGTTGGTTATTTCTGCAGTGATTCTTGTCATTGCTGGTATTCTCGCATCCATTCCGCCCAAGCCTGAGATGAAGTTGTCACTTCAGGACAAGAGCCGAGAAAGCCTCGAAGCCGAACGCCGTATGTTAAAGGAACACATCGCGGATGTTGAACGCCTGCGCAAAGCCGGTGAAATGTCTAATGATGCCTATCTATCGCGCCTCAAACGTCTGCGCAGCGATCTCGCTGAGAATGAAACCGCACTTAAAACTGGGGGTTTCCAAATCAAAACCGAAACCTTCGCCTGCCCCAACTGCGGCGGCACCTTGGAATTGGGTATGGATAAGTGTGAGTATTGCGGTCAGGTTATTTTGTCCTGATGAGTGAATCTTGAAACAAAAAACTCCCGTCCATATTGGCGGGAGTTTTTTGTTCAATCTTCTAATGTAAATGACTGGCCGTGCCAAACGCATGCTCATACACCAGCATCACGTAATACTTCCAGGCAAATGGTGCTTCATAATCAGCCATCACGGTCTGTTGTGCCGCAGATGATTTATTTTTGAGATTAGTTTCAAGGAACGCAAGCATCTGTGCCCAAGCTGCACCTTGCACTTCATCAGACTTGATTCCCTCAACACCTTCCACAAATGCATGCGGCTGCCCATCATAGATGGTGATCTCATGTTGAACATTTGCTTCGGTCAACGCTTCATCGAAGGCTGTCACTTCTTCTACAGGAATGGATTGATCTGCGCCGCCAAAGATTCCCAGCACAGGACCAGGCAGGGTTTTCAGAACAGCCACATCGGTCACGGGAGAGCCGTAAAAAATAACGGTGGCTGCCAGTTTATTGTTGTGCAAACTATATGCCAGTGAACTGCGTCCACCATAACAGAATCCGGCAATGGCGATACGCTTTGCATCAACATCCGGCTGGGATTCCAACCAGGCATACACGGAGTCCAGATCGGCATTCACATCTTCCGGTTTTGTCGTGATGACCTGATAGATGGCGCGTGGGATCAAAGAAGTGGTCGAACCGCGGAAGGTATCGGGCGCAATGACGAGATAGCCTTCCTGTGCCAGCAAATCTGCCTTGCCGACGATGGCTTCCCGCAAGCCATAAAATTCATGGATCATGATAACCGTTGGGAAAGGACCCTCCCCTTCCGGCTTCGCCACATACGCACGGACATCCGGTCCGCCATTCACACCGGGGATGGTGGTGTTGGTCAGTGCATCGAGACGATTGCCGCCGATGGCAAAATCCACGGCAATGCTGAGACCGATCAGCAACGGCACGCCAACAATGACAGCCAGTAATCCAAGCAAAACTCGTTTAATGATCTTCACTCTTTCCTCCAAATAAAACAGGGTTACAACTCTGTAACCCTGTCATCCTTAATATGGAAAATCTTACGGAACTGCTAATATAGCGGCAAGCTCTTATCCACTTCCTCTGCCCAGGCATTGATGCCGCCTTTGAGGTTCTTCATCTTTTTGAAGCCAGCGGAGGATAGAATTTCGATCGCGCGTGCCGAGCGAGATCCGCGTTTGCAGAAGACGACCATTTCTTCGGCGGAGTCCAGTTCGGACATGCGCTGGGCGACTTCACCGAGTGGGATATTCTTCGCGCCTTTGATGGCGGCGATCTCCAACTCGTGAGGCTCACGCACATCGAGCAGGATCAGGTTCGGGTCACGTTCGAGGCGTTCTTTCAAATCCTGCGCTGAGATATCCCAGCCCGCACCCGCAGACGTATCATCCGCGTGGTGACCGGGGACACCGCAGAATTCTTCGTAATCGATCAATTCTTTGATGTCCGCGTTGGGTCCACAAACACGGCACTTGGGATTCTTCTTGAGAGTCACAAAGTCAAACGACATGTCGAGTGCATTGTAAAGAAGCAACTTACCAATAAGAGGCGTACCAATGCCGAGCAAGACCTTCAAAGCTTCGGTAGCTTGCAGCGTACCAACCGTACCGGGAAGGATGCCCAACACGCCACCTTCCGCGCACGAAGGGACCAAGCCCGGAGGAGGCGGTTCGGGGAAGAGACAGCGATAGCAGGGACCTTCCTTGGCATGGAAGACGCTTACCTGCCCATCAAAGCGGAAGATGGAGCCGTAAATGTTCGGCTTGCCCAACATCACGCAGACATCATTGGTGAGGTAGCGGGTCGGGAAGTTATCGGTGCCATCGATGATGACATCGTAATCCTTCGCGATGCGCATTGCATTCTCGGAGGTGTATGGCTCGTTGTAAATATCGATCTGAATATCGGGGTTGAGGTCGAGCAAACGAGTGCGGGCGCTTTCGACCTTCAAGACACCCACTGTGGATGTGCCGTGAATGACCTGTCGTTGAAGGTTGGACGAATCAACGATGTCGTAATCCACCAAGCCAATGCGACCAATGCCCGCCGCCGCGAGATACAACGCAACAGGAGAGCCAAGTCCGCCCGTGCCGATGATGAGCGCGGACGAGTTCTTAAGTTTGATCTGTCCCTGCAAGCCCACTTCGGGCATGAGCAGGTGGCGCGAGTAGCGCAGGATCTGTTCGTGTGAAAGTTCTTCGATCATATTTAAACCTTTCAACCACTAAGGACACGAAGTACCCAAAGGAAAGTCTTTATACCTTCGTGACCTTTGTGCCCTTCGTGTTTAGGAATTTTTTCCACCCGCAATCGACGGGATGAGCATCACTTTATCACCATCCTTGATGGGTGTTTCCACACCCTGCAAGTCTTTGATGTTGTGTTCGCCTACGAACAAATTCACGAACGGACGCAGTTCGCCGCCTTCGTTGAACAAATGCGGCTTGATGGCAGGATACTGAGTGGTCAGGTCTGCCAATGCTTCAGAAATTTTTGCGCCGCTCACGGTCACTTCACTTTTCCCACCGGTGTAGGTGCGCAAAGGGGTCGGGATTCTCAAAGTAGTCATGGATTCTAGTTTCTCTCTCGTTTTGTATTTTTCCCAAGCCACGTTATTAACATGACCTGAAATTTATTTCTTTATATAAACAATTGTACATCCGCATCGGCAGCATATTCAAGGAAAGTTGCCGCCCCGCCAATCTCAGCCTGTGGAATGAAATCTTCACGTTTGAAACCGAACACATCCATCGTCATTTGGCAGCCGATCAGTCGAACGTCCATTTCAACGGCGGCGTCGCGTAATTCCTGAATGGAAGCCACGCCTTTATTCTTGAAGGTCTGCTTCATTAGTGTAGTCGCCAAGCCTTCAAAACCGGGCACATTCGCCATCAACAAGTTTGGCATGGGCCAGGAAATATTCTGAAAGTTTTCAGGACCAAACGGCATTTTCATTGGCATGGCTGGGTTGCCAAGCGGAGAAACTGCGGCGGTCAGTTCGGGTTTGAGCAGGGTCAACCCATAAAAGGTGAAGAACACACCCACTTCCCAGCCCATCGCCGCTGCAGCAGTAGACAGGATGAATGGAGGGTACGCCCAATCGAGTGTGCCTTTGCTGGCGATCAACGCCAGTCGCTTCGGAGCATTGGGATCAGATTTAGACATTCCGCCCTCACGCTTTCTTCAAAAAGAAAATGAACTTGTTGTTTTCCTCAGTAGAAAGCAATAACTCATTTCCTGTCTGACGGCTCCAGGCCGCAATATCGGGCGGCGACCCAGCATCTGTTGCGATCATCTTCAAAATCTGACCAGATTCCAATCCGTCAATCGCCTTCTTGGTCTTTACGATCGGCATCGGGCAAAGCAAACCCGTGCAATCCAAAACTTGATCTTCCTTAATAACGTCCATATTAAATTTCTCCTCTAGTTAATTTCGATTTCTTCTTCATCGTACTTCGAACGGTCTTCCACCAAACGCCACGATCGATGGCTGACCGTCTTGCCCTTATCCACCCGTGAGATGATGTAAGAGAAAAACGGCTGCGCCCATTCGCGGTCATATTCCGAAGGGACATTTGGGCAATCGGGGTGTGAATGGAACACACCTATCAAATCCACACCCAACTCCATTGCTTTCATTTCGGCTTTCAAATAATCTTCCGGTGTGAGCAAGAAACGATTGTGACGTGCTTCTTCCTCGCGCGCATTATCCAACGGCAAGACCTCGTTCACATCGCCATCCGTGCCGAGCAAAAACCCAGCCCCCTCCCCCGGATACGCCGCTTCAATATGTTTATTAATTTGCTCAACCAATTCGTTTTTAATTTTCAAACTCATTATCTATGCTCGCTCCCAAAGAGATTTATCGCTCAAGTATTTGTACCCAGCATCCGGGAAGACCGTCACCACCACGCCTTCATCAAGTTCTCGTGCGACTTGAAGCGCAGCCACCGCCGCCGCTGCGGATGAGATCCCCACGAACAGCCCTTCTTCCCGGGCAAGCCTGATCACCATCTCATGTGCCGCCTCCGTCTTAACCTCGAGTGGAGTGCCTGCAAGCGACTCGTCATAAATTCCAGGCTTGATCGCACTAGGCATGTGCTTGAGTCCTTCCAACCCATGAAAAGGTGCATCCGGCTGGAAGGCGATGGTCTTAACTTCAGGCATCTGCTCCAAGAGATAACGGCTTGTGCCCGTGAACGTGCCAGAGGTGCCGAGCCCCGCCACAAAGTGAGTGACCTGTCCATTCGTTTGTTGAATGATCTCCGGTCCTGTACTGACATAATGTGCCTGCCAATTCGCTTCGTTGTTGTATTGGTTCGCATACCAATACTTATCGGGATATTCTTCGATCAGTTCACGCGCTTTGAGGATCGCACCATCCGAGCCTTCAAGAGGATCGGTAAGGATCAACTCTGCACCCAATGCTTTGAGGATCGAGATGCGTTCCGCACTGGCACTGGCGGGCACCGCCAATGTGACTGGAATTCCCAATGCCGCACCGAAGGTCGCATACGAAATGCCCATATTGCCGGAGGTTGAATCAAGCAAGCGCTTGCCGCCGTTCAAATATCCATGGATGATGGCACTTTGGATGATATTCAACGCAGGGCGGTCTTTGACCGAGCCGCCGGGGTTGAACCATTCAGCCTTGGCAAAAACTCGCACCCGCGGAGACAAGTTCCCGGTCACGCGGCGAAGCGGAAGAAGCGGCGTATTCCCAACATGATAGGCAAGGCTATCCAATGGGATGGTATTTGATTCAGTGAGTCGAAAGTCTAGTAAAGTCATTTTATCTTCTCTAAAATTAAAATAAAACAGCCAACGGACAAACAAAAAGACGGCGAACAAACGCCACACACGTTGCAAATTCGATGCACGCGGGGGTCGCTCTACCGTCTGAGTCCGTTGACTGCGGAAAACTATCTTCTCAGGCGGCGGCTACGAGCCCCGCCCAAGACACAAGCAATATTCAGTAAGTTTCATAGGTTGATACATAGATTGCGCCTATTCTATGAATCTTACCGATTTTGTCAATATTAAAATGCCCCCAATCGGAAAATCTTATCCAATCATTAACCTATCCCCCCGCAGCCGATGCCATCAAAATTACCTTATCTTCTTCTTTCAACTTGGTTTCCATTCCGTCTAGTTCACGCACATGCACCCCATTCACAAAAATGTTGAAGTGCCGTCGCAGGTCCCCTTTCGAGTCGAATAAGTGAGTTTTGAGTGCCGGGTAACGGAGCAATACATTTTCCAATAACTCGGCAACTGTTGAACCATTTACTTGGAACTCACTTTGGTTCTCCACATAGAATTTCATAAGAGCGGGGAATTTCACAGTTGGCATAACACAAATTCTAATACAGGTCGGTTGTATTTGCCTGAAAAAATCCTATAATGGATTAACATCCCAACATCAGGAGGCGAGCATGACTCAATACAAAGTGATTGCTGGTACGTTTCATGTCAAAGGATTTCAACCCGATGGCGACTCGATCCGCTTTCAGGCAAACAAGCCGGAACATTGGGATTTCTTCCAATGGGAAACAGCAGCGGATAAAGCATCCAAAAAAAAGCAACTCCGTGTCGAAGCCATAGACGCAATGGAGACTCATTACGAGGGCTACCACCAGCCTCGTCCATTCGCGTTGGCGGCCATGGAAGCGCTGCTTGAGCTGATCAACATCAAGGATGTTACCTACAGCCTGAGCATGACCCAGATCGTGGATGCGGATGACGGCAAAGCAGGCTTTATCGCCTCCGCAGATGTAGACCGCTTCGGACGCCCCGTGAGCTACGTCTTCCCCAAATCAGCCAAACTCACCGATGGCGCCATCATGGACTCAGCCATCCTACCCATTGAAGACTCGATCAACTTCCAACTTGCACGTGAGGGGTTGGTCTACCCCACCTTCTACACCACCACCGACAGAACCTTTGCCGAGAAGATCCGTGCTGTGGTTGCCCGCGCCCGCAAGACCAAACGCGGCATCTGGTCCATCGATAAGACATCCGACTTCACCCTGTGGGACATCCGCACACTCGAAGAAGACATTCTGCTCATGCCCAAACTTTTCCGTCGCATCGTCAGCTTCTTTGACAATTATTCCGACTTCGGAAAATTACAGGAATACATGTCCAAGCAGCGTGACAATCTTGTGCTATGGGATGGCACCAAGAAAAAATCACTTGCAGACCTGATGACAATTTCCGGCAGGCGCATTCGCATGAAAACCCCAGTTGAAGATATCCTCTTTTCGCCCAAATAGCTTAAGTCAGTACAGAATTAAGACAAAAAATCCCGAACCTTGATGCTTCGGGATTTTTATTGCTTACGGTTACAGGTCACTGACCCCTGAACTACTCTTCCTTCTTGGCTTCCATTTCCTTCTTGTGTGCTTCAATGATCGGACCTGCAATATGGGTCGGCACGGTGTCGTAGTGATCGAACTCCATGGTGAAGAAACCGCGACCGCCAGTGATCGAGCGAACTTGTGTGGTGTACTTCAGCATTTCCGCCATGGGCACATGCGCAATGATGGTCGTATTGCCGCGTTCAGTTTCTGTCCCTTGCACACGTCCACGGCGAGTGTTGAGGTCACTCATCACATCACCCATGTTCGCATCCGGGCAAGTAACGCGGACGATCATGATCGGCTCAAATAATACGGGACCAGCTTCAGACACAGCAAGTTTGAAAGCTTCACGTCCAGCAATTTCGAATGCGACCGGCTTCGAGTCAACTTCATGTTCCTTGCCGTCGTAGACGGTCACACGCACATTGCTCATGGGGTAACCGGCGAACGCGCCTTTTTCCATTGTGGCACGGATGCTCTTCTCGATCGGAGGCAGGTAGGAGCGAGAGAGGTTCATACCCACCAACGCATCCTGGAAGTCAAAATCACCTTCCATATACGGCTCGATGCGCAGATGGACCTCACCGAACTGACCAGCACCGCCCGATTGTTTCTTATGGCGGTATTGAGCCGCAGCCTTACGGGTAATACCTTCTCGGTATGGGATCTTTGGTTCGCGAGTGGTAATACCCACCTGGAACTTCGCCTGTGCACGATGAACAGCCACATCAATGTGCTGATCGCCCATGCCCTGAAAAACGGTTTCGTGGGTCGTTGGATCGTTCTGCCAAGAGAGGGTCATATCCTCTTCGCTCAAACGGGTCAACACGGTAGAGATCTTCGCTGCGTCTGCTTGTGTTTTTGGAGTGATCGCTACCCGGTAAAGTGCCGCCGGATATTGCGGCTTTTCAATAGTAAGCGGATGTCCCTTATCGCAGAATGTGTCACCGGTGGCAGATACAGTTAGCTTGGAAACCACAGCAATATCGCCAGCATGAACAACTTTCGCAGAGATACCTTCCTTACCACGCTGGAAGTGCATACCCGACATACGTTCATCAGCGCCCTTGGGCTGATTCCACACATGCGCATCCGCTTGAATGGAGCCAGAGAACACACGGAAGTAGGTCATTTTTCCAACGAACGGGTCGGCAGTGGTTTTCCACACATAAGCAGCCAACGGAGCCGAGTCGGATGGTTTCAATTCTTCAACGCCATCTTTGCCTTGCGCAGTTCGTTTCACAGCCTGCAGCGGCGAAGGGATCAGGTCAATGATGTCATTGAGCAGGGCGATCGTACCAACTTCATGAGCACCCGCTGCGCAAAAGACCGGAACAAAGCTCCCAGCGTAGACCACATCTTCGAGACCACGCACCATTTCTTCATCTGTGAGAGAGCCGTTCTCGAGATATTTTTCCATCAATTCGTCTTCGCCTTCGGCGGCATCTTCCACCATCGCAAAGTGGGCTTTTTCGGCAGCTTCTTTTAACTCAGCTGGGATCTCAGCAGTGGTCTTGCCGTCACCCATATAGGATTTCATCCCAATCACATCCACAACGCCTTTGAAATTCTGCTTCTCGCCGATTGGGATATGAACCTGAACGACACGCTTACCATGCGCTTCAACGAATTCTTTGATGGAATCGTAGGTCTTTTGAAAATCTGCGTTCTCGCGATCCATCTTGTTGATGACAAAGAAGCGCGGCAGATTGAATTGGTCGCAATAGCGCCAGGCGAGCTCGGTGCCCACTTCAATGCCGGCAACCGCGTCAACTAAAATAATTGCGCCATCTGCCACACTCAAGGCGGAAACCATCTCGCCCACAAAATCAGTGTAGCCTGGCGCATCAAGAAAATTTATTTTGTAATTCTTGTGTTCAACCGGGATTACGCTTGTATAGATCGAAATTTTTCTTTTATGTTCTTCGTCATCGTAATCCGATATCGCAGTCCCGTCTTCCACCTTTCCAAGACGGGTCGTCGCCCCCGTGACATGCAGGAATGCCTCTGCAAGCATGGTCTTCCCTGCTCCGCCATGCGAAACCAACGCAACGTTGCGGATAAACTCGGTGGTATACTCTTTCATAAGTAAGTTACCTTCCTGTTCTTATAAGATTGTGATGCAGGTTGCACGATTGTAAAAGAACTCAAATGAATTGTCAAAGTGTGAAGCGTCACACAAAATTTATGACATCTTAGACTATATCAGGCTCCATAAATGGGCGAAATCTTCGAGCTTTATTCCTTTATTTTAATAGGTGCAGGTTTTGTATTCGTTGCGGGGGCAATTCTGCTATCGAACAAACCGAAATGGAACGATTATCTCGCCTTTGGTGTGATCGTTGGTGGTTTGATTGTAGCATGGACGATCATGCATCCACGCCAAACGCTGCTGATGGACGACGCCAAACAAGTACAGGCCATGATCGGCACCGGCAAACCTGTGCTGCTCGAATTTCAATCCCCCTACTGAATACGCTGCGTATCGATAAAGCCCGTCGTGGACGAGCTCGAACAGGAAGTCGGCGATGAACTCCTCGTCATTCGCCTCAACATACAGGAACAGATCGGCATGGATCTTGCTCCATTGTACGGCTTTGAATTCACACCCACTTTCATCTACTTTGATTCAGAAGGCAACGAAATCTGGCGTATGGTCGGCGATTTCGACCCCCAGCGCGTGCGCGACACTCTTGCGAATGAATAATCTCCTCCGCCGTTTAAAATTCAATTTTTCTTACTTAACCAATAAAGCTCCCTGGGATAGTGGTATTACTCCGCCTGAACTATATGATTTCATGGCAGCCCATCCCGCAGGTCGGGCACTAGACATAGGCTGCGGCACTGGCACCAATCTCATTTCGCTTGCAAATGCAGGTTGGCAAGTGGAAGGGTTCGACTTTGCTTCACGCGCAGTGAGCATTGCAAAACAAAAACTCCGTAAAGCCGGCATCAATGCCAACGTCTTCACCGATGATGCCACCAAAATGAATCAGGTCACACCGCCATTCGACCTGGCACTCGACCTCGGCTGTTTTCACGGCATTGAAAACAAGGCGGATTATCTGACTCAACTGACTCGTGTCCTCACCCCGGGCGGATATTGGCTTATTTACGGCTTCTTCAAATCCGACCCGCTTCTTTCCGGACCCGGGCTTGTAAACTCCGACCTCGACTTGATCCAACGCCACAACCTGACTCTCATCTCCCGCAAAGACGGCTGGGACAAGCGTGAGCGACCATCTGCATGGTTTTTGTGGCAATTGAGTAACAAGTAACGAATCCAACTCGTCTTACACCTCGTTCCATTTCTTACTTTACTATCCTTATGAAAATCCTCTTTCTCTTCCTTGATGGCATCGGCTTAGGTGAAGACAACCCTGAGACAAATCCCTTCCTGCGCGCCAACATGCCGCATCTGGAATCTCTGCTTGGCGGCCAAAAAATGACCAAGTCTGCTGCGCCCTTTGAAGGTGATTCTATTTTGCTAAAAGCCGTTGACCCCAACCTGGGTGTGAAAGGACTGCCACAATCCGCCACAGGACAAGCCGTCCTATTAACTGGGATCAACATCCCTGCTGAACTCGGCTATCACTACGGACCCAAACCGAATCCTGAGGTGGCTCAATATCTCAACGGTCATACCGTTTTCTCAAGAACCGTCAACGCTGGCAAGAAAGCCGCGCTGCTCAATGCCTATCCCCCACGTTACTTTGATGGCATTGATTCGGGCAAACGCTTGTATTCATCCATCCCGCTGGCATTGACCAATGCTGGAATTCCGCTCTTCACTGAAAAAGATTACTTCGCTGGAACAGCGCTCTCTGCTGATTTCACTGGCGAAGGCTGGCGAGACTTCCTTGGCTTCACCGATGCGCCCCTCTTCGACCCGGAAACTGCTGGTGCAAAACTTGCAAAACTCGCCAACGATTATGATTTCTCCTTCTTTGAATACTGGGCAAGTGATTACGCCGGGCACAAACAAGATATGCCCTGGGCAGTCAAACAGCTTGAAGTGTTCGATGGCGTTTTGAAAGGTCTGCTAGCAAATTGGGATTTGGCTAAAGATCTCATCTTGCTTACCTCTGACCATGGCAACATGGAAGACCTTGGCACGCGAAAACATACAGCCACACATGTTCCACTTCTATTATTCGGTGGGAAAACCAAACGAGACGCCTTTGCAGACGTCTCAGATCTAACAGGGATCGCCCCTGCCATCAGTTCATTGTTGAATCTTCACTAGTTTTGTAGCTTTGCGATCACTTCTTTAGCAAATGCGGCAAGTTCCCGGTCTGTACGGTTTGCTACAACTTCTTGCAGAACCGGGATGGCGCGAGCATCTTTCAAGTCACCTAATGAGTGGATCGCTTGTCGCTTCACAACTCGATCTGGGTCGTGGAGCATTTCGATCAGATACGGAACGACACGTTCATCGCGGATCATGCTCAACCCAATAATGGCATGCTCTCGAACCGACGCCTCTGGGTGGATCAACGCTTCAGCCAGCAATTCGACTGCGGGTGCACCAAACTGAGCCAATGCTTCAGCCGCAGTAAGGCTTACCTCGTGATGCAGATCATAAACTATCATGCCCAATTCTTCGATGGCACGCGGATCTCGCAGTCTTCCAAGAACCATCGCCGCATACTTACGGACAGTTCCTTCGCGGTCACCCAACGCTTCGATCAACGGTTCAACAACATCGTCCCCCATCCCTTCAATGGCAGTCAACAAAACGCGCACAGCCTGTTCACGCTCGAACCACCAGAACGAATCGCGCAGGGCTTCCATTAAGAAAGGAATCGCAGCTGGATTCTTGGTGTCTCCCAATGCCATTACAGCCGCCTGGCGGACTTCGATCTTCATGTCGTCAAGCGCAACATTGGCGAGTTCATCAAAAGTGGAAGGGTCACGGAATTTTCCGATCGCAGTGCATGCTGCAATGCGGGTTTCATCTTCACGATCTTTCAGTAGAGGAAGTAATTCGGGCAGGACACGTACGTCACCGATATTTGCCAAAGCCATTGCCGCCCGCGCACGAACGGTAAAGAATTCGCCGTGTAAAGCTTCGATCAAGACGGGTATCGCATTTTTGTCTTTGCTGATACCAAATACTTCTGCTACTCGTCCGCGGATGATGGGATGGGCAGACTTCATGGCTTTCGTCAATTCGGGAGAGGCGGCAGGGATTCGGGCAAGGATCTGTTGGTAGATGGCAAGCAGGTTCAAGTCTTGGGTCTGAAGCGCTTCGATCAATGGTGGGACTGAATCCGCTCCGAGTTTGATCAAATCGTGAGCGGCGGCGTTACGCTTCGCAGCATCCCCCAATAGAGATATCAATTTCTTCGCCTCACCTTGTTTTGAGTTCGTGAACCAGTCCATGAGTTTATTTTACATGAATTTGAATCAAGGGCGAAGTGTATAATTACGCAATCGTATCAAGCCAACCAGAGGAGATTTATTATGAAGGCAAGAAGAGAAATATCTTTTGCTCTTGTTTTTTTGATTCTTTCGATCCTTGCATGCAACATGCCAAGTGCAAGCAGAGAAAACACAGACTCGGGGGATACTTCTTCGGAACCCAGCCCCAATGTGACCTATGTGGTTGTGGTCGAAGATACGGCAACCAGCCTCCCCACTGAAACACCAATACCTGTAACCCCGACACCGCAAACACCGCCTAAGCTCACACTTACTAAGAACTCGAACTGCCGTTATGGACCCAGCACTTTATATAACATTGTGGATCAAATCGCATTGGGCAAGGAGCTTTCGGTCATTGGTAGAAGCGAGGATAATGAATGGTGGCAGGTCGTGAATGCAACTGGAAGGGAATGTTGGGTGGTCGCTGAGAACGCAACTCCAAATCAGGATCTCAGCACGCTCACCATCGGCAATGCTCCTCCACTGCCTGGGGTTCCATTGAATTTTTATGTGGTGGATCAGGTTTGCCAATCGGCTCAGAAAAAATTCTCGGTCACGTTGAGTTGGTCCAGTGGCGGCGGTGAGACAAGTTTCCGCATTTACCGTGATGGAAAAGCGGTTCAAGAAGTGAAGGCTAGTCGTTTTAATTTCAAAGACACCAACGCCCCATATAACAAGAACATCGTCTACGAGATCGAATCGTTGAATGAGAATGGCGCTTCGCAACGAGCTACTCAGATCGTGCCTGCCTGTAAGTAATGACTGGAAATTAAATAGAAGATGAGACAACTCCCCGCTGCATGGCGGGGAGTTGTGCGTTTTACCACTTTCAAATCCTATCAAGGTGAAAATCGGACGTTCTTTCTCTGATATAATCCCCGATTCGATTTACGGGAATCAGAACGTCAGAGTGAGTTTGGTGTTCCTTCCTTGAGATATTTTTCTACCCAAAATTACGCCTCAAGCGTATTACCATCCTTATCGGAGTTCCCAATAATGAAGAAAGAACAGTTACTTGATTTGTATTACCAGATGGTGTTGATCCGTCGTGTGGAAGAACGCGGTGCGGAACTATACCAGGCTGGCAAGATCGGCGGCTTTATGCACCTGTACATTGGTCAGGAAGCCGTTTCGACCGGTTTGATCGCGGCGCGTGAACCTCGTGATCGTGTGATCACTGCCTATCGTGACCACGGTGTGGCGTTGAATTGCGGCATCTCTGCCAACGAAGTAATGGCGGAACTGCTCGGCAAGGCAACAGGCATGTCCAAGGGCAAGGGCGGCTCGATGCACATGGCTAGCGTGGAAAAGAACATGTGGGGCGGACACGCCATCGTCGGTGGACACCTCCCCGTTGCAGCAGGTCTTGCGCTCGGCGACCAGTATGCCAAGAACGACAACATCACCATCTGTATGTTCGGTGATGGCGCCACCAACATTGGCTACTTCCACGAAGCTTTGAACCTTGCCAAAACCTGGGGCTTGCGCGTGCTGTGGGTCTGTGAAAACAACCAATATGGCATGGGCACCTCGGTAGAACGCGCTTCGGCTGTGACCGAGATCCGTCAGAAGGCGGAAGGCTATGGCATGAAGAACGGACAAGTCGATGGCATGGATGTGACAAAAGTCTACGAAGCCGCGAAAGAGGCGATGGACTTCATCCGCAAAGAAGGTCAGCCTTACTTGCTCGAGATCGACACGTATCGCTTCCGCGGACATTCCATGGGGGATCCCGAACGTTACCGCAAAGCAGAAGAAGTTAAAAAATGGCAGGAAGAAGACCCCATTGGTATCTTCAATAAGTACCTGCTTGATAAGAAGGTCGCCACCCGCAAGGCATTAGATGAAATCGAAGCCCGTGTGGAAGAGGAAGTTATGAAGGCAGTTGAGTTCGCTGAAGCTTCCCCCGAGCCGACAATGGAAGACCTCTACGCGGATATTTACGCAGACTAGACCACAGACAATGGACGACAGACCATGGTCAATCGTCAATGGTCTATGGTCGTCCGAGTAACACGAGGACACACAATGGCAAAAATCACAATGCGCGAGGCGATCTCGCAAGCTTTAATGGAAGAAATGGACCGCGACCCCGCCGTCTTTATCATGGGCGAGGAAGTTGGTGTTTGGGGCGGTACCTACGCCGTCACCAAAGGTTTTTACGACAAGTACGGACCTGACCGCATCAAGGACACCCCCATCGCAGAAAACGCCATCATTGGCGGTGCAATCGGTGCTGCGATGGTCGGTCAGCGCCCGATTGCGGAATTGATGACCATCAACTTCGCCTTCTCCGCGATGGACTACATCGTCAACCAAGCTGCAAAACTGCGCTACATGTTCGGCGGTCAGTTCATGCTGCCGCTCGTCATTCGCGCCGTCGGTGGCGGTGGACGCCAACTCGGCGCCACCCACTCGCAGACTCCCGACGCCATCTTTGCACACTTCCCCGGTCTGAAAGTCGTCAGCCCTGGAACGCCGGAAGATGCCAAAGGATTGCTCAAGTCTGCCATTCGGTCGAATGATCCGATTCTCTTCATCGAACACGCCACCATGTATCAAGTCCGCGGCGAAGTCCCCGAAGGTGAATACCTCATCCCGATCGGCAAATCCAAAATTCAACGCCCCGGCAAAGACCTCACCATCGTCACCTATTGCAAGGGGCTCGAACTCTCCATGAAAGCCGCCGATGAACTCGCCAAAGAAGGCATCGAAGCCGAGATCGTTGACCTGCGCACTCTGCGTCCGCTTGACATGGAACCCGTGCTCGAGTCGTTCAAGAAAACCAATCGCGCGATCGTCGTCGAAGAAGGTTGGAAGTCCTACGGTGTCGGCAGCGAAATCGTCAGCCGCATCTATGAAGAAGCCTTCGACTATGTTGATGCCCCCATCATTCGTGTTGCGCAAAAAGAAGTACCCCTGCCTTACAACCGCACCCTTGAACAAGCCGCTCTCCCGCAAGTTCCCGACATCGTTGCCGCGGCAAAGGAGGTCTTGAAATAATGGCTGAAACAATTTCCATGCCAAAACTCGGCTTCGACATGGCGGAAGGTCTCCTCGTCCGCTGGGTGAAGCAGGTTGGCGAAAACATAAACAAAGGCGATGTGCTCGCCGAAATTGAAACTGACAAAGCTACCGTCGAAGTTGAATCTTCCGCCAGTGGTGTTGTCCTTTCACACATCGTTGAACAGGGCAGCATCGTTCCCGTCAATGCACCAATTGCAGTGGTAGGCGCTGCAGGCGAAAAAGTGGATGCCCCAGCAGCAACTCCGAAACCAGAAGCCAAAGCGGAAGAAAAACCTGCGGCTCCAACTCAGCCGACGGCTGCTCCTGTTGCTCAAGCCTCTGCCCCCGCTACAAGTGGACCTGTCAAAGCAAGTCCGCTTGCGCGCAAAGTTGCCAAAGATAACGGCATCAACCTCGCTTCGGTTCAAGGCACGGGTCCTGGCGGACGTGTGACTCGCAAAGATGTTGAAGCTGCTCTCGCAGGTGGACAACCGTCTGCTGTCAGCCGTCCTTCTGCGCAAGTTTCCTCCACACCCGTTGTTATTTCGCACGACGATACCGTTATTCAAACGACGAAACTGCGCCAAGCGATTGGTCGCCGCCTTGTTGAATCAAAGCAAACCATCCCCCACTTCTACGTGACGCATGAGTACAAGATGGAAGCGTTAATGGATATGCGCAAGCAGATCAACGCCTACTTGCCCGAGAACGAAAAGGTCTCCGTCAACGACTTCATCATCAAAGCCGCTGCGTTGACCTTGCGTCAGTTCCCGAACCTCAACGCGACCATCAAAGGGAACGAGATCATCCAGTTCGGTCATGTCAACGTCAGCGTCGCCGTCACCGTCCCAGGTGGACTCATGACCGTCGTCGTCAAAGATGCGGATGCAAAATCTCTGCGCCAGATCTCAGGTGAGATCAAAGCCATGGCGGGTCGCGCCCGTGATGGCAAAGTCAAGCCAGAGGATGTGGACGGCTCGACCTTCTCCACCTCCAACCTCGGCATGTACGACGTCGAAGAATTCATTGCCATCGTCAACCCGCCTGAGGCAGCCATCCTCGCCATCGGTTCCGCAAAGGAAACACCCGTGGTCGTGAACGGCGAGATCAAGATCGG
>JBEBCV010000390.1:0-10262 GCA_041157505.1 Chloroflexota bacterium
GCGAGCGAACCGAGATAGCTCCAGGATTGAGCGCCGGAGAATTGTCCAGCGACTAGGGCATAGGTTGCCATGGAGAGTGTGACGTTATCGGCTTTATCCACAAAGAGCCAGCCGATGGCAAATTCGGTGTAGCCCATAAGCAATGCGATCATGGCTGTAACTGAAATGGATGGCAGTGAAATGGGCAGGCTGATGTTAAGAAAGGTTTGGAAGTGACTCGCGCCGTCAAGATAGGCGGCTTCTTCCAATTCTTTGGGAATGGCTTGAAAAGCAGCACGCATATTCCAAACGGCGAAGGGCATGGCGAAGGCAGCATAGACAATAACCAAACCTATCAATGTCGTGCGTAGTTTAAGTAGACTCAAAATGATATAAAGCGGAGTTGCGAAAGCGATGGGTGGTAGCAATGCCGCGAGCAGCAGAACGAATAACCCCGTTTCTTTTGCGGGGAAGCGGAAACGTGCAAAGCCATACGCCAAAGAAATACCAAGCAGAATGGCAAGGATCGCTGCTCCAATTGAGACGATCATACTGTTACGCAGCAGAACGCTATATTCTACCGATTGATATGGGCGGTCGAGAACCGCAGTGAAAGCTTCCACTGAAAATTCTTTGGGCAGCCAGGTGAACTCGGTGGGACGTCCGCGCAGAGAGCCGTCGAAAGCGAGGCGGAAGGTGCTCCAAACCGGAATGAGAATGAACAAGCCAACCAAAAGGAAGATCAATTGAGTGAGGAGATGACGGGAGAATGAGATCTTACGCATGTTGAAGATCCTCGCGGGTATGCATTCGGCGATTGAATTGCGCGACCAATACGATAAGGATGGCGACTGTGATGATATTGATAATGGCAGACACAGCGAATTGCCCGCCGCCGAAGCCACTGGAGGGGTTGAATAGATTGTAAGATAAAGTTGCGAGTGTGCTTTGGGTGAATAAAAATGCCTGAAAAAGATAGAACTGATTGAAGGCATAAATTCCGCGGATGATGATCGCAGGGAGAAGGACGGGCATCAGCAAGGGCAGGGTCATGAAACGCAGCATTTGCCAACTATCAGCTCCATCAATGGCTGCGGCTTCGAAGATCTCTTTTGGGATGGTTTTTAGCCCGGCATTGGATGCCAGCATGATGAGCGGGAATCCATACCAGATGGCAGGAACGAGGAAGACGAAGAACCAAAGGCTTGGTGTGTCTTCCCAACCGATCAGGAATTGAAGCGGGAATGCTTCACCATATTTTTTCGCTGCGAGACTGAGCCAGCCGATCTCAGGAACGAAAATGTTCAACCACATCAATGCGCCAATAAATTCGGGAATTGCCCACGGCAAAATGAAAAGTGCCTGCCAGAATTTCCCAAGTTTTGTTCCGCGTTGGTTGAGCAGGATGGCAAGTCCAAGTCCCAACACCACTTGCAAGCATGTCGAGGCGATCATCCAGAAAATGTTGAAGAGCAGGATGCTTTGCCCAGTGACTGGGTTAAAGATGATGAATTTGATGATCGGTAAGTAGCCAGAAAAACCAGTGTATTGAACTTCCTTCGAGCGAAAGGGAACCTCAGGATTCACAGGCTCGATCTGACCCGTCAGGCCACCATAGACTTCACGCCAAATGCCGCCTTGAAATCCATCGCGGATGGATGAGCTGTTGAAGTCTGTGATGGAAACGCCAAGTTGAAATAAGAACGGTAGCAGGGTTAACAAGGTGAAAGCGATCAGTCCCGGCACGAGCCAGGGGATGGCTTGACGAGTTTCTTTTTTCTCGAAGATTTGTTTTTTGATTTTTTTGAAGAACTCAACGATTGTCTTCAAAATTTGGGTCACCCCTTCAGCAGCAGAAAACGAGAGTGGTACGGTAACAATAAGAATGTATTGGGGCCACTTGGTGGGCCAGAGGAGCAGAATGACTATTTCAATGGCAAGCCAAAGCGCAAAGACCCGTTGTCGGTTCCAAAGACGTTGGAATCCAAAGATTGCCAAAATTGCAATGAAGGTGTCTAGCATAAAGATAAAGACTGGTGGGTTGTTGTGCCAAGGCACAGACTTGGACAACCACACCAATTGTTGCCAGAATGGAAAACCTGCCCGAGTCACATTGGGGTTTGTCACAGTGTACTGAACAGCATTGAATGACTCAGATAATCGTCCGATCGGATCGGACCAAAGATATGGATTGAAGATAAAGAAAACCAGTACTGAAAGAATGCCCCATCCCAGGATGGGCATGAATGGCTTTAAGTTCTTGAATGAAAATACGGGTCTGTGGGTTAACAGCCAATCGGCAAGAATGGCAAGACCGACAGTACCATGTAAATATTTTGAGTCTGCTGCAAGCCCAAGCAAAACGGCAGAGGCAATAAACAAGCTGTTCCGTCCATACTTTTTGGAGAGCGCATAAGCAAACACGGCGTTCATGCTCAAAAAAGCGGAAAACCCATCCAACATGGTCTGGCTGGTGTATTTGATCGTGAAAGTGTGGATGGCAAGGAAGAATCCGCCCACTGGGCTAAGGATCGCAAGCAGCAGAACAGTCAATGTGCCGAATGCGGCGGAGAGGCTGCGCCCGGTTTTTAATAATTGGTTCGGCAGGGATGCTGCAGGGTTAGCGGTGATTGGAACATCTGGGACGAGAGGTTGTTCTAGGAGAAAATAGAAGGCAATTCCATAAATGATCTTTGCGAGTGGGGGATGTTCGGGGCGATAGTTCGTTTCCAGAAAGCCGGACCAGTCTGAGGTTCGGATGAGATGCGCATATTCCTGTCCAGCACGCATATAGTCGTCTTCATCAAAGTCGATTGGTAGTTTCTCCACGGCGCGGATGCGCAGAGTCCATGCGAGAAAAACTACGGCAAGAATAGCAAGGATGCGAAGAGGAAGTTGGTAATTTTTCATGACGATTTATTATATGCCTTCGGGTGGAATTGGGGTATTAACAAAAAACAGGCTGGAGTTCTCCAGCCTGTTTTTTTGTGAAAATTATTCGTCGTCTTCCACACCAGTTGCAGCGAGTTTTCCTGCTTCATCTCTTGTGGTGAGTTCATCGATGAACTGTTCGATGTCACCATCCATCACGGCGGGAAGGTTGTAGCTCGAAAGCCCGATGCGATGATCTGTAACGCGGCTTTGCGGATAATTGTAGGTGCGGATCTTTTCGGAGCGTTCGCCGGAACCGACCTGCGAGCGGCGGTCTGCTTCGAGTTCGGCACGGCGTTTCTGTTCTTCGATCTCATACAGACGCGCGCGCAATATGGAGAGAGCGCGCAGTTTGTTTTGTAACTGCGAGCGTTCATCCTGACAGGTGACGATCATGCCGGTGGGCTTGTGATACAAGCGCACCGCAGTGGAGTTCTTCTGCACGTTCTGACCACCTGCACCAGAGGAACGATAGACTTCGATCTCGATATCGGTTTCGGGGATGTCCACTTCAACATCGTCCACTTCAGCCATCACAACGACAGTGGCAGTGGAGGTGTGGATGCGCCCCGCGGACTCTGTAGCTGGCACGCGTTGAACGCGATGCACACCCGATTCGTATTTCAGTTTCGAGTATGCCCCTTTGCCCTTCACTTCGAAGATGACTTCTTTGTATCCACCTACACCGATGGCGTTCTCAGACATGATCTCGGTCTTCCATTTCTGGGTATCTGAAAAGCGTGTGTACATGCGGAAGAGGTCCGCGGCGAAGATGGCAGCTTCGTCACCACCTGCGCCTGCGCGGATTTCCACAATGACGTTCTTATCATCGCGTGGGTCTTTCGGGACGAGCAGACCTTTGATCTGTTTTTCAAGTTCTTCGATCTTGGGCGTCAAGTCGTCAATATCTGCTTTGGCAAGGGCGACAAGTTCAGGGTCGTTTTCTGTAACCAGCATGGTCTTGGCTTCTTCGAGGCTTTTTACTGACTGCCGGTATTCCTTTGCTTTCTCGATGAGCGGCTCCAGACTGGTACGTTCTTTGCTGATCTCAGCTGCGCGTTTGTAATCTGTGCCAACTTCAAGCAGTTCCTGCCCAAGCTGTTCAAATTTATCTTCAATGGCTTGTAATTTATCTAACATGATTCCTCAAATAAGTTCTTTGACAATAGCCCGCTGACGATGGACTCTCGACCATCGTCTTGGGTTTCAATAAATTTGCACAAGAAAGCGCGGCACCATGGAGAGGCGCCGCGCGATGGGATAGAACAATGAACTACGCTAGTAGGTTGCTACAGCGGAGAGCACCATGGAGATGATCAAGACGATGGCAAAGGCAGCAAACATGATCTGTGCTGCTTTCTGACGTCTGACAACTTTTTCTTCCATGGTTGATTTACTTTTTTGATTTTTGGTATTTTTTCCAGCCATTTCGAATACTCACTTTACGATATTTTTATAAAAGGCTTGAGCCATTGCCTTTTCAAGTTCCTCGATTGTAACAGGTTTCATCACGTATCCGTCTGCGCCGAGTTTGAGGGCTTTATCCACCATCACATCGGCGGCTTCAGAGGAGAGCATGATGACCGGTAAGTTCTTCCACTCCGGACGGCGGCGCATGAACTCGAGCATGTCCAATCCGGTCACTTCAGGCATGTTGATGTCCAATACCATCATGTCGGGGCGTCTTCCAGAAAGCAACGCCTGTGCCGCCGGACGCGGTCCCAGAAAATGAGTGGAGCTGCAGTCCAGCAGTTTTAACATCAAACCGACGGCACGAGCCATTTCTTCGTCGTCGTCTACGATCCAAACTTCTTTCATTCTAGATGCGCCTTTACATTTTTTGCGGCGGTTTCGTTCATGCCTTTGACCGCCATCAATTCCTCGATACTAGCTTCCTTAATCTTATCCATGGACCCGAAATGTTTCAAGAGTGCTTTTCGTCTTGTGGGACCAATATCCGGGATGGAATCCAGTTGAGAGGCGAGACCCAGCTTCGAGCGTTTTTTGCGATGCGCCGTAATTCCGTAGCGATGGGCTTCGTCGCGAATCCTCTGCACGAGGTAAAGTCCCTGTGAATGGCGGGGGAGGAGCAGCGGGTCACTTTTGTGCGGGAAGAAGATTTCTTCCTCCTGTTTGGCGAGACCCACAACCGGAACTTTGTCGAAGACCTCGAATTGCTCCATCACTTTGACGACCCTTCCGAGCTGACCTTTACCGCCATCAATGATTATAAGGTCTGGGAGGAAAGAAAACGACTCGTCTTTTTTTGACCCGACTTCTGATTCGGTTTCCTGCGAGCCTTTCCAACGCCGGAAGCGGCGGGTGAGCATCTCTTCCATCGAAGCAAAGTCATCGGGGGCGCCGATGCTGGTGCTTTCAATATTGAACTTGCGATACAGTCGTTTGGCAGGCACACCCAGCTCGAACACGACCATTGCACCGACCGTCGCCACACCTTGCGTATGACTCACATCGTAACACTCAATGCGATTCGGTGGGGCAGGTAAATTCAAATAAGTTTGCAGATCAGAAAGCGCCTGTTCCTGTCGATGAGCATCTGCCTGCCATTGTGCCCGCAAAGAGGTTAAGGTTTCTGTTGCATTCTCGCTTGCCATCTGCACCAGATCCTTGGGTTGACCATCCTTCGGTACGAACAATTCCACTTTCTTGCCGCCACGTTTGGACCTAAGCCATTGTGCGATGATCTTTCGTTCTTCCAACTCCTGCGGCATCATCACTTGTTCCGGGATGTTTGCCGCTTCGGTGTAGAACTGCTTGACAAATCCTTCCATAACTTCATTGTCGGTCGTATCTTCAGTTCCTTCAAGGATGAAGTATTCACGTCCGATCAATTTACCACCGCGGATGAAGAATATTTGCACACAGGCTTCGCCGTCTTCCCGTGCCATGGCAATGACATCAGAGTCTGCATAATCTGACCCAAAGACGATCTTCTGCCGTTCAATGATGGATTGCATCGCCTTTAGCTGGTCACGCAGGGCAGCCGCTTTTTCAAAACGCATCTCTTCCGATGCTTTGAGCATATCCGCTTGCACGCGCTCTATAACAGGTTCACTATGGCCGCTGAGAAATTCCATTAAGTCTGAGATCATCTGGCGGTAGCCATCTTTCGAAACCGCCCCAATGCACGGACCTGTACACAGCTTAATGTCGTAATACAAACACGCCCGCGGATCGTTGCCGGTGATCTCGCGGTCACAGGTTAGGTAAGGGAATATCTTTCGCAGCACTTCCAACGTCTGATACACCGCCCAGGCTGAGGTGTACGGACCGAAATATCGTGCGCCGTCCTCTTCCATTTGGCGGGTGACCGTTATTTTCGGGAAGGGTTCATTCCAATGCACCTTGATGTATGGATAGCGTTTATCATCCTTGAGGCGGATGTTGTACTTCGGGCGGTGCTTCTTGATGAGGTTCATCTCAAGGATGAGCGCCTCAAGTTCCGAACCAACCACGATCCATTCAATATCCGCGATATCGCGCACCAAACGGCGGGTCTTGTTATCGTGACTTGAATCGGCGTGGAAATAACTCCGCACGCGGTTCTTCAAGCTGATCGCCTTGCCGACGTAGATGATGGTCCCTTCGGCGTTGCGATACAGATAACAACCCGGTTTGGCGGGCAAAGTGGCAAGAATGCCTTGCAGTTTCTCTGAAACTTCCATTGGCGGCTATTCTACCGCTTGTTGTCGAAATTAGGAAATTTGTTCTGGAATTTATAAGAATTACAAAGGGAAATCATTAATAGTCTTATGTTTTTTGTGACAAAAACATGTTGTGCCCTTATGAAACTTTAATTAAGCATCTCCGTAGAATTTTATGATTGCAATTCAATGGCATTGGTTGACTTTGACCAAATCAACCGTAAAATGAAGAAGTAGCGAATTCATATTTAATAAGGAGAATGAACATGGAACAAATACCCTCAAATACCCCTGTTACGGAATCCAAGCCTGGGCCCGCAGGTTGGGTTTCAGTCTGGATGAAGGCATTTACCAAACCTTCTGAACAGACCTTCATCGAACTCACAGCCGGACCCGAAGCCGTTGCCAAGACCGCCTATATCTGGATCTTCATCGCAGGAACGGTCTCGGGTGTTATTCAAGCTCTTGTAAGTGGAATTTATTCTGCCATGGGGACCACCCCTCAATTGCCCATCCCAGGGTTGGACCAGTACATCCCTCAAACCACACCCGGTGATCCCGGTACGATCGTTGGTTCGATCGTCGGTGGTTTGTGCGCAGCGCCTGTTGCGGGTTTGGTTTCTGTTTTGTTCTTTGCCATCGGCGTTGCAATTACCCAATGGATCGCCAAGATGTTCGGCGGCACAGGCAGTTATGAAAAACTCGCCTATGCGATCGCTGCCATTTCTCTTCCGTATTCGCTGATTACCGCTGTATTCTCTTTGCTCGGTGCAATTCCTTTCGTTGGGATTTGTACAGGTGTGATCTCACTTGGCTTGTTCTTTTATGTGCTTTATCTGCAGATCACAGCGGTCAAAGCTGTCAACCACTTTGGTTGGGGCCAGGCAGCTGGCTCGGTTCTCATTCCGGGTTTCGTTATCCTCTTCTTTTTTAGTTGTATCGTCATCGGCGGTTTGATGGTGATGGGACCGATGATAGGCGAAGTATTCAGCGGCATCAATCAGGGGCTTGCACCGTAATTTGAATTGAATAAAAAAATCCTCCCAACCGGGAGGATTTTTTTATAACTCAATGATGAACGTTGTTCCTTTGCCCAACTCACTTTCCACAGAAATTTCCCCTTTGTGTGCCAGCACCAATTGTTTTGTAATGGCAAGCCCAAGCCCGCTATTGCTGCGGTCGGTACGGGATCTATCACCACGCCAAAATCGATCGAAGATGAAGGGCAGATTCTCCGATGGGATGCCTGCTCCTGTATCTTTTACTTGGATGCGCGCGCTTCTTTCCCCGCCCGAAATGGATTCTGTTTCGATGGAGATTTTTCCACCTTGAGGCGTGTGTCTTAACGCATTCGATATCAGGTTGGATAACACCTGGTTGAGTCTGTCATAGTCTGCGCTGAGTTCTTGCGCCGGGTCTGCAACGCGAGTGGACAAGTCCACTCCTTGAGATGCGGCTTGGGCGGAAAAGCTTGAAGTGAGGTCCGCCATAAGATCGGCAAGCAGGAAGCGGGTAGGGTGAAGCGGAAGTTGTCCCGTTTCGGCGAGGGAGAGTGTTTGTAGATCCTGAACGAGGCGGGCAAGCAGTTTGGTCTCATCCAACGTGTTGTTAATGTGTTCCGGCGTTGGCTCGTAGACTCCATCCAGCACGCCTTCGAGGTTGCCTTGAATGATGTGCAATGGGGTGCGCAGTTCGTGGGCGATATCAGCAGTGAGGTTACGGCGTTGTTGGTCGGCACGTTCAAGTTCCTCGACCATTTTGTTGAAGCGTTTGATCAACTCGCTGAACATATCCGAGTCATGTTCTTTGACACGCACCGAAAGGTTGCCTTCCGCTACGGCATCGATGGTGTTAAACATGTCGCCGAGAGGTTTGCCGAACCGCGTATACATGGTGAACATGGTGAAAACTGCTAACACTGCCACTGCCACAGGGGCGGCACAGATCAACAGCCAGATGTTGCGAATGCCTGAGTATTCGGAAAAAGCCCAGTACAAAATAGCGGCCACGCCGCCAAAGAAAAGCGAAAAGATAGTGAAGAAGAAAAAGCCGAAGGGTATAAATCGTCGTCCGCGGCGGTTGCGTGGGAAGGGGGAGTGAGACCGATTCATAGTACCTGCTACTCTCTATTCTCTACGAACCGATATCCAATTCCATAAACAGTCTCGATCATATTCACACCAGACGCGGATTCAAGTTTCTTTCTCAAATTTTTGATATGTGAGTCGATGCTGCGATCGAAGCTGGAAGCGATGCCGTGCATGTTGTCTAGCAGCTGCTCGCGGGTAAGGGTCTGACCGGGACGTGCTGCAATTAATTGCAGCAGTTTAAATTCGTTGGGTGTGAGTTTGATCGGCTCATCGTTGAACGTGACCGAATACCGGTCTGGGTCGATCTCCAATCCCCCCACGCGGATAACACTCGGCGGTTTGACCTCGCCTTTTGTGCGGCGCAGCAATGCGCGGACTCTTGCGATCATCGCGCGCGGTGAGAATGGTTTGGTGATGTAGTCGTCCGCGCCGATCTCCAAGCCGGTGACTTGGTCCACTTCTTCGGCGAGAGCGGTGAGCATGATGATGGGCACGTCACTTTCACGGCGCAAGGTTTTGCAGACTTCGCGTCCGTCCATGAGGGGGAGCATTAAGTCGAGGATGATCAAATCTGGTTTTTCGCGGCGAGCCGTTGCCAGTGCAGCATGACCATCCGCAGCCGTTATGACGCGGAAGCCGTTCTTTTCCAAATAATCGCGCGCAATGCGGACGATCTTGGGTTCATCATCAACAACGAGGATAAGTTCAGGCATGGGGGGAGTATAAATGCAGAATGAGGAATTTTGAATAATAAATGGCGCGATATGAAAGAGGAAAGAAGAAAGAGGCATTTAATTCCTCTTTCTTCTTTTTGACCTTTATTCTTTCTTATCTGATTCAGCCGGCGTTTCACCTTCGCCATGGGCTCGTTTGTGCCACTCATCGAACATCGGGGGTACACCGCCTTCCCAATCTTTGCGCCAGGGACCATGATGACCCCAACCATGTCGCATGCGGCGGAAGAAGAGCATCTTCATCGCGCCGAAGAACAAGAAGATGAATAGGAAGGAGAAACAGATCGCGCCAAATGGATTGAAGAAGTGTGGATGTCCAAACCCATAAGGTTGCGGGTAGCCATATCCGTACATCATAGGCGAAATAGGAGCGACCTGTCCATTCTCGGCAGCTTTTTCAATAACAGCGGCAACTTCAGGCGCTTGCTGAATTCCGCGAGCCATGCCTGCTCTGTAGCCGAACGCCCCTGCACCTGCGATCAACCCAAGTACGAGCAGCAGACCGAAAACACGAAACAAAATAAACGGACCTTTATTCATTTTTACCTCTCAATAGGATTTTGATTTGGTTTGTTCCTATGTTCCAAATGTATCAATCCATTGTGGAGGGATTATGGATGGATGGGTGAGGGATTGTGGAGAGACTGTAGGAAAAATGTTAGCAATGTTGACGATGGACGATTGACCATTGAATTTGCTTGTCCATCGTCTGTCGTCTGTGGTCTATGGTTTATTCTCAATGGTCTGGTTCAAGCACTGTGACGTTCTGTCCAGCATATTTCTCATACAGGTCGCTGCGACGTTTCCGCCATGCATCAAGTCCGCCGCGCAGGTTGGTGATGCGTTTGAAGCCTTTTGCTTTC
>JBEBCV010000391.1:0-6774 GCA_041157505.1 Chloroflexota bacterium
TATCCTACTGGCTCATTGACCGCGCATCTCATTGGCTTTTTAGGACCCATTCCCGCTTCACAAGAAGAAGAATTAAGCGCCTTGGGTTTCGTACCCAATCGCGATAAAGTTGGATATGCAGGTGTTGAAACCTCGTTGCAGGAAATATTGGCGGGAAGAAATGGGTTGCGGGTCGTTCAGGTAGACGTGGCGGGACAGGAGATCCGAAATCTGGAACCACCGATTTCGCCCGTTCCAGGAAACAACGTTTATCTCACCATCGATACACGTTTGCAAGCAGCCGCTCAAGCAACGTTGGAAGAAGAAATTCGTTTTTGGAATACTTACTTTGGGCAGGTACGTATCTCCAGTGGTGTGATCATCGCCATGAACCCCAAGACGGGCGAAATCCTTGCTATGGTTTCGTACCCAAATTACGAAAATAACCGTTTTAGCCGTCTTATCCCTGCATATTATTACGATCAGTTGAGTCAAGACCCGCGAAAACCGTTGTTGAACAATGCCATTTCAGCGGAGTACCCTCCCGGATCGACCTTCAAACTTTCAACGGCAACTGGCTCATACAATGAGAATGTGATCGAACTGGATACAGTGATCAAGACTCCGGGTCAATTGCTTTTGTGTGAACGGTTTAACCCAAATGATATTTGTACAGACCGTAACACCCGCCCATTTGTAGATTATATTTTTGATCAAAACCCTGATGGTTTTGGTGCTTTGACCTTCCTTCAGTGTATTGCTTATTCAAGTAATGTATGTTTCTACAAACTGGGTGGCGGTTTTGAAGATGAGATTCCGCAAGGACTGGGTATTGAACGTCTTGGAGAATATGCCCGGGCGCTTGGGTATGATGCTCCCTCTGGAATTCAATTGCCGGGCGAACAAGATGGTTTGATACCTGACCCAGACTGGAAACGTATCAACACAGGTGAAAACTGGTCTACTGGTGATACTTATATTGCCAGTGTGGGACAGGGATATGTCCTTGCAACGCCCTTGCAAGTGCTGATGTCTGGCGCTACGATCGCCAATAGTGGAAAGTTGATGCAACCTACTATTGTCCACCATGTAACAGATGGAGATGGAAATACTGTTGAAATGTGGTTCGACCCTGATCCGGACGACTTCACAGCTTCGTCTTTCCAGACTGAAAACAGTTATCAAATATCACCCTTTACTCCGAATATGAAATGGGATATTACAGTAGAGCCTTTGATCCGTGAATACTCTTGTGAGGGTCCTTACTGTACCTTTACGGATGACTATAAGGTTGTGGACCTTGAGACAGTCCAAGCGGTCCGCGCGGGAACTCGTCGTACGGTTACAGATACCACCTTTGGTACTCTGTATCGTCTTTTTACCGATTTCCCTATCGCAGTGGCAGGAAAGACAGGAACGGCAGAGTATTGTGATGATGTTGCTCGTGCAGCCGACCGCTGTAACTTTGGTGCCTGGCCCACACATTCATGGACGGTTGCCTACGCTCCCTTTGATGACCCAGAGATCGCGGTGGTAGCCTTTGCCTACAATGGTGGTGAAGGTGCAAGTGTGGCAGGTCCTATGGTGTCTCGTATGATCAAAGCATATTTTGAGATCAAAGCATTGGATATTGCCCAGGGAGCAGGAGCTCCTTCGCCATAAATTCGGCAAACTCATCAGGTATAATTGTCAACCATTGCTTGAATGAATACCTCTATGGAATCAACGACATCCATTGTTCAAATTAAGGGAATACGCGACGGTCTTCTTGCGACCTTTGGGGATGCGTCTTGGGAAGAACAGCGCAACGCGCTTATGATACAGATCAATGAGCGTGCCACTTTCTTTCAAGGGGCGCGCCTTGCCATGGACGTTGGTTCTCAGGTGTTGAAAGTGAACGATCTAGTCGATCTCCGTGATTGGCTTTCGGAAAGAAATATTACGCTTTGGGCTGTGGTGAGTGAGTCTCCAACGACTGAGACAACAGCTCAATTGCTGGGTCTGGCTACCCGTATTTCGAAACCAAGACCTGAAGAAGCCCGCCATGTATATGAATCAGTATCGAGCGATACTGCCCTGTTTGTTTCAAAAACAGTTCGCTCTGGAACACGTATCGAATATCCGGGTACTATTGTGGTGTTTGGTGATGTGAACCCAGGTGCTGAGATCATTGCTGAAGGGAATGTGATCGTTTGGGGAAGGGTGCGTGGCGTGATCCATGCTGGTTCAAAAGGCAATCGGTCCGCTTTCATCTGCGCACTTGACCTATCTGCAAATCAATTACGCATTGCTGATGAATCATCTGCAATGTTGAAACCACAAAAAGACCCAAAGCCCGAGATCGCCAGCATTAATGGTGAAGGAAAATTGCAGGCGGAACTATGGCAAACCGGCGAAACCACGATTAGGAAATGATATGACAGCTCAAGTGATTACTGTAACTTCTGGTAAAGGCGGTGTCGGAAAGACAACCGCAGTTGCCAACCTAGCTACTGCCCTTGCGATGGATGGTAAACGGGTCGTCTGTATTGATGGCGATATCGGATTGCGTAACCTGGACGTGGTAATGGGGCTTGAGAACCGCATTGTCTATGATATTGTTGATGTGATCGAAGGCCGTTGCAAACTAAAGCAGGCAATGATCCGGGACAAACACTATCCAGAGATGTACCTCATTCCAGCAGCACAGACTCGTGACAAGAATGCTGTTTCTCCATCGGATATGGTTCGGATCTGTAACGAACTCAAACCTGAAACGGATTTTGTTATCATCGATTCGCCTGCGGGGATCGAGCGTGGTTTTCGGAATGCCATTGCTGCAGCCGACCATGTCCTTGTTGTAACCAACCCGGAGGTCAGTGCTGTACGTGATGCAGACCGGGTTGTTGGTATTCTAGAGGCGGAAGAAAAGAATAATCCGTCACTTATCATCAATCGTTTGAATCCGGCGCTCGTTAAGAACAATGATATGTTGTCGGCGGAAGATGTTCTGGATTTGCTTGGCATCCGTTTGATTGGTATCGTACCAGAAGATGAAAATGTGATCATAGGTTCGAACCGTGGAACCCCCATTGTCACTGATGGCAAGAGCCGGGCAGGTCTGGCGTTTCGAAATATTGCGAAACGTCTTCAAGGTGTGGATGTCCCATTCCTGGATCTGTCTCCACAAAGTGGTTTGTGGAACACTATTCAACGGTTGGCAGGGAGGAAGTAATATGGGCTTCTTCTCACGCAAGCGTAGTGCAAGCAATGCCAAAGAAAGGCTGCAATTGGTGCTTGTACATGATCGAACGGATCTGACTCCGGGTCAGCTGGAATCTTTGAAAGACGATTTGATCAAAGCTATTTCGAAATATATTGAGATCGATCCAGAAGCTGTGCGGATCGAACTTGAAAAAGAAGGACGCGAACAACGGTTGGTAGCAGATATTCCGTTGAAGAATTCATCGCGTCATCGCGCAGGTTGATATGTTTGCGAATAGGACATGGGTCAACCTGTAGCGATACAGGTTAATCCATGTTTTTTTATTATGGAACAACGAGGACTTTCCTGGAGAAATTTTGATTTTCTTTTGTTGGGCGCAGTGATTCTGGCGTCCTCTTTTGGCGTGGTGATGATCCGATCTGCCATTGCCGGGAACGAAGTGTTGGCGATCTCAACTTCTCGTCAGATCTATTTTGCCTTGTTAGGCGTGGTTTTGATCTTCATCCTTGCATCCATTGATTATCGTTATTGGCTTGCCCTATATCGTCCCATTCATTTAGTGATCCTTGGTTTTCTCGTCACGTTGACAGGTTTCGGTCAGACTGCATTCGGCGCGCAGCGCTGGTTTCAAGTGGGTGTGCTGTTCTTGCAACCTACTGAATTTGCCAAGATCGTTGCCTTGATCGTGCTGGCACGATATTTTGAGTCTGTTCGTGATCAACCCCGGGACTTACGTTGGGTATTTGGCGCAATTTTCCGTGCCATGTGGATCATTGGTATGATCTTGCTCCAGCCAAATTTGAGTAATGTGATGGTTCTGTCTGTGATCCTGGCAGTGATGCTTTGGGTAAACGGCATTCAGATCAAGCATGTTGTTACTGCAATTTCCTTGGGGGCAGTTGCTGTTTTGAGTGTGATTGCTCTCTCAGTATTGGGTGTTCGTATACCATTTTTGCAGGCGTATCAACAGGAACGTATCGTCAACTTTGTGGTTCCTGATCCGAATGACACATACGGCAACCGTTACAATGTGCAGCAGGCATTGATCGCTGTCGGCGCAGGTGGTATGTATGGAGAAGGGTATGGATACGGGACCCAAACCCAGCTGCGCTTTCTCAAAGTGCGACATACCGACTTTATCTTTGCTGCCAGTTCCGAAGAGTTTGGATTGGTAGGATCGGTTTCGATCATTCTATTGCTTGGCGTTGTTGTGTGGCGATGTATCCGCGCGGCGCAAAAAGCTCGTGATGTTGCAGGCGCAATGCTTGCGATTGGCGTAGCCACCCTGATCTTTTTCCAAGGTGCAGTGAATATAGGAATGAATCTGAACCTTTTGCCAGTATCCGGCTTGCCGTTGCCTTTCGTAAGTTATGGCGGCAGCGGTCTCACCGCGCTCATGATCGCGATCGGTTTGGTAGAGTCCGTTGTGATGCGCCGAAAAGAACTGGAATTCTAATTTAAGACCATTAACGATGATCTCTAGACCATCGGAAAACTAGGAGTAACCTTTGTCCATTCAACCAGCACGCACTCGCTTTGCACCCTCGCCAACCGGGCATTTACACCTCGGAGGTGCACGCACCGCGTTATATGCTTATCTGCTTGCCAAAAAGACTGGCGGGCAGTTCATTTTGCGTATCGAAGATACAGACCTGAAACGTACTGTCCCCGGTGCGGAGCAAGAGATCATGGACGGTTTGCGTTGGTTGGGTTTGAATTACGATGAAGGTCCAGACATTGGCGGACCACACGGACCTTATCGCCAGACCGAACGCCGTGAAATCTACCAAGCTCATGCGAAAACACTTGTCGATAAAGGACATGCTTACCCTTGCTTCTGTACTCCTGATCGGCTTGAAAAAGTGCGTCAGGACCAAATGAAGAACAAGGAAAACCCGCGCTATGACGGCACCTGCCGCAATCTTGCACCAGATGAGGCCGCCAAACGCATTGCCAATGGTGAAGCCTATACAATCCGCTTCAAAATGGCGCATGAAGGTGTAACAGTTGCCCACGATCACTTGCGCGGCGACATTACTACTGAGAACAAACAACTCAACGATCAGGTCATTCTCAAAACCGACGGTCTCCCTACCTATCATCTCGCTGCCATGGTAGATGACCATGAGATGAAGATCACTCACGTCATGCGCGGTTCGGAGTGGCTGGGGACCTTCCCGTTGCATGTCAACATTGTTCGCGCCTTTGGTTGGGAAGAACCAACCTGGGTGCATCTTTCTGTCTTCCTCAAGCCGAGTGGCAAGGGCAAAATGTCCAAGCGCGAAGCGGCAGACGCGATGAAAGATGGCTATTCTATTTTTGTCAAAGATATGCAAGACCTTGGCTTCACCCCCGAAGGTGTTTTGAATTGGTGTGGGTTGATGGGCTGGGGCGTAGCGGAAGATGATGTGATGACCACGGCACAAATGGTGGAACGCTTCACCATTGATTCATTGACTCCTTCTCCCGCCGCGATCAACTTCCAAAAATTGGATCACTTCAACGCGACCCACATCCGCCTCCTGACGACCGAAGACCTGGCTGCTCGCCTCAAGCCTTATTTCACCCGTGAGGGGCTCGTCGTCAAAGAAGATGTGCTGCTGCAGATCATTCCGCTCATTCGCGAGCGTCTTACCACTTTGGATGATTGTATTTCCTTTGGTGCATTCTTTTTCAATGATGAAGTTACGCCTAACCCTGAAGACCTCATCGCAAAAGGGTTGGATGCGAAGCAATCGGCAGAGATCGCTAAAAAGGCGTATGAGATTCTTTCAGCGCAACCAGATATCAGTCACGAACGAAGCGAACCGCCCTTCCGTGACTATGTTGAAGCCAGCGGATTCAATGCCGGGCAGGTCTTCGGTGTCCTGCGCGTCGCAGTGACCGGGCAAAAGGTCAGCCCACCGTTATTTGAAAGTATGGAGATCATCGGGCGGGATGTCTGCCTGAAGCGTATTCAAAATGCGGTCTCGATTTTGGAAAAGATGTAGATAAAAAAAGGCGGAGCATTTGCTCCGCCTTTTTTTATTGCTGTTCTTCTTCTGTATCTGTTCGATAAATAAGCTGATATGCTGGCATGTTCAAACCGCCAATGCTGACTTCGATCATTTTGCCATGAATTTGTGCCTCTTCGGGGATCATATCCATCGCTTCTTTGGTGATGAGGATCTCATCTGCTTTGCCGAGATCTTCTCCCATTTTACAGGCACGATTGACAGCATCGCCGTACATATCGTCCTCGTTGAGAATGAGGATCTTGCCATAGTCGATCCCAATGGCAACATGAATATCCATGTCTTCACTGGTGATCAGGTTGGCAGCGGCGATTGCATGTTGAATAGTAATGGCGGTGCGTGCCGCAGAAGATGGTTCAGGGAACACGGCAAAACAGTTGTCGGCTTCGAACTTGATAATGCGTCCGCCATGACTTGTGATAATGGGGTCCACGGTCAATTGCATGCGGCGGATCATGGATAAATAATGTACGATGCCATACTTGCGGGTTAGAAGCGAAAAGCCGGACATATCCAACACCATCGCCGTATTTTCACTGCCATATTTTTGCCAGATCGAATCTTCCAGTTGTTTCC
>JBEBCV010000392.1:0-4432 GCA_041157505.1 Chloroflexota bacterium
ACCTCGGCATGTACGACGTCGAAGAATTCATTGCCATCGTCAACCCGCCTGAGGCAGCCATCCTCGCCATCGGTTCCGCAAAGGAAACACCCGTGGTCGTGAACGGCGAGATCAAGATCGGTTCGCGAATGAAAGCCACCATCTCCGTTGACCACCGCGTCAGCGACGGTGCCGAAGCCGCCCAGTTCATGCAAAAGATGGCAGAGTTTCTGGAAAATCCTGTACGAATGTTGGTGTAAACCAAAACTCCGAGCCGTACGGCTCGGAGTTTTTTATCTTTTACCCAAATTCAATCGTCAGTTTCCAATTTCAGAGCATTAAAGTCCACTTGTGCGCCATGCCCAAGGCTTTGTAGTACGGTACCGAATGAACGATTATCTGATGGCATTGGAAGTTGATACTTTTGAGAAAGTTGCTTGATACCACTACTTACTCTTTGATAATAAGCACTAACTAGTTCGGGCACGCGCCGGAGTACTTGGAGCAGCTCATCACCACCATCTTCGAGTATCTGGAACTCATACTTTTCAAACGCCTGCACACCCTGACGGACACATAACTTCAAGTCAATAAAAACTCGTTGGTTTTCTCTTGACAACAACAAAGAAAGATCACGAATCGCCTGTTTATGTCCAAGTTCTTTTGTTTCATCCGTGCTTATACGCCAGGCATTAACCCAGGTATCTAAAATATGGGAACGGGCAACAAGAGAGTTTGAACTTTCTATAAGTTCAAGAATTGAATTCTTCATCCAACGGACATCCATTTGATCATCACACATCCCTGTGGTCACAGACCAAAGTGTATCCAAATCTTCTCCAAGCACACCATCTAGAAAGGTTTGCACAAAACGTTTATGAGCTTCAGCCATCAAATGTGCCTTAAGTGGGGTAAATTCTCCCGGCTCTTCTGCCCTGGTAATGGAATATTCCATAAAATCAAAGTCATTTGAAATGGCATTTTCCATTTCAGTTATCAGATAAAGATACCGCACCCAGGTGACGAATGCTTCTTCAAGGGTGAAGTAAAACAATCCCTGCGGACCCAGCCCAACTCCCCATTGAGTACCAAAATCCAATCTCCGCATACGACCTATCTCATACATACCCAGCAAAGCATCTATTTCACTGTTTATATGGTGCTGAACCGATTGATAGGCACGGGTAGCATCAATACCTGCATTATTAGCCAAAATGCGTCTGCCACCGGCATGCAGGTGTATAAAATCACTTAGATCGAAGACCTTGCCATTCAAAACCATCCAATATCCGGCTGAAGCATTATTATGCATTACCACATCAGAGATATCATATATGTTTTTAGCCTGCGTACTTGCCCCACTGTAGGTAGTAAAAACGTCCAACATAATGGAATGGTCTGCTATCATTTTGCGAAACACTTCATCTGCTTCTGCATCTGAAAATGCATATTTTCGGATCACTTTTTTCAAGCTTGAAAGAACACTTACAGCAAATCCGGTACGTCCACAAATATATAAACAAGCACTCTCTTCTGACACATCGCGAGAAGAAATCAATTTCCACAACAATTCGGCATCTTTATCGATCAGGTCATTAATATGAGCGGAGGTTCCTGGTCTTACATATATTTTTCCATCTTTTACATCAACCTGCTTGTTTTCACGCGTAATCGAAACTCTTAAATCTAATTGTCCCTGTCCTGTTAGTTGTTCGAGCAATTCGCGGTGATGAATCTCCTCTTCTGTACGCACACTTAAGTAGAGTCGGTTTATGGTTTCAGGGTGCCTTCGACGCTCATGCAAAAATCCTGCAAATGGGGCTATTCCAGACCCTCCTGCAAACATAACTATAGGTTGGGTATTTTGGGGCGGCAAGTGAAAACGGGCGGAAGGGCTGAGCCGTACTGCCATTTTTTGGTGTGTATCGGTTTGTTCCACCAAACGACGTAAATATTCTGTTGCTACACCTTTGCGCAACAATACATGTGTGGCATCTGACTCAATGGAATCATATTCCAATCCGGCAACACTTATTTCTAAATTACCTTCTTCTGAAGGGGCGGAAGCGATGGAATACAAGCGAGGTCTTTCAGGTTTGATCAAACGTGTTATGTATTCGGCTTCCCAAGGTTCTGCCTTCCATAATCTTCGCGTGTCAAAACCATTTTGTTCCAACAATTGCAACACATCCCACATCTCCCACTGATCTTCGAGACGTTCATTCAAAATTCGCATTAGTACGTTGGAGGCGGTTAAAGTATGTAATATTTTAGCGGCTTCACGTGTCAGCGGACGAATCTGTCCAAAGCGTAAAATATCCCGTATCGGTAAATGGGTGATGTGTGAGGAAAATCCTGGGCGCTGTTGCAGGTGTGATTGCCATTCACGATTTATCTTTATAGATTCGGTCCCATTGGCATGCAAAGACTTTAGGGTAAGGTCTATCAATTCAGGGCTGTTTTCAGGCAGAAGTTCTATCCGATCACCAGGGCGGTAATAAATCACATCCCCTTGTCCGTCCAGTTTGATGCTGGTAATCCAATTCTTAGATGCAGGCTTGGAGATAACTCCACTTTTGAGATGAAGAGTATGATGGTATTTCGGAAAGCCTAAATATCGTTCATTGCGGGAATTTCCAAGTTCATTATCGATCTGATTCCAAGTCTTATCACGGAAAAGCCCTTTGAATCCACCAATGGTAAGTGAGCGTCCAGATTTGAATGCGATCTCTAGAAATCCATATGCCTTCAGGCGATGGGTCCCCAGATATCCTTTATCGCCAGCATAAGCCTCCAACAGTGTATTAAATAATCCCTTTAATGTACTGCTCCCTGATCGTGAGATCAAATCGCGAACAGAAATCTTACCTACAGCTTCCACTAAAGACCGCCAATGACTTGGTGAACCAGCCAACAGATTTGCTGTTTCATGCCCAAGAACTGAGGCATAAGATTGACGTCCTAAAAATGCGTCAATATAAAAAAAGAGGGGTGCGGCTGTCCCACTTGGTCCAGAGCGTCCAGGAATAAATGGGACTGCGAATGGCGCAACCATTTTCGCCCATACAACTTGATCCACATAGGTACGTCCATACGGATTAGGATTGATCTTATGTACAGCGACTTCACTGATGTAACGAAGGATATTCACCATACGCAAAAGTTCGTGTTCAAGTGCAGAATAGTTTTCGAGACTTGCAGCTTCCTGGGACTGAATTACGGCCAGCATCAACGGCGCACTGGCGGCAGCTATTTCAGTTTGGGTAAGATAAAAGATCCTTTCTTCTTCATTACCAACGGTTGGAAATAAAAGGTCAAGATTTTCCACCCTCATAGGATTCGGCAAATAAGGGTCACGCAATTTCCAGTTGTATAAGATCAGGTCAATATAAGAAAGGATGGGAGCAGGTCGATCAAGCCTTTTTGAAATCACCTCCCACGCATTCATTAAATTGCGTGGCACCTCATTGAAAAGAGATGCTTCTGAACGGACATAAGAATGAACAAGAATACTGATAAGAGATGATGCTCTCAAGAGATATTCATCTGGCAAGAAGGTCTCGTCTACTTCCAGCTTTGGTATCGCATCCAATGTTTTACGAACCTTCAATCGCCGAAATAAATCCGGCAAGTCGGCAGCTATAGCATCCCACTCGCGATAATAATCCGGTAAATGTAGCAAAGGTGGCTGAACGGGTAAAAATCCAAAGGAAGCAGAAACAAATCCAAGGTTTTCATGCCCCAGTTGCTGGTTCAAATTTACCGCGCTTTCGAATGCTCTTCTCGAGGGAATCATTTCCATATTTTCCATGATTATTAAGCAGAATAGATGACTGCGCGGCAAATATCCGATCGTGAGACAGTTCCTTTTAATAATTTATCTTTTACCACCGGAAGTCTTCGAATTTGCTTCTGAACCATAATAGTAGCCACCTGAGCTACTTCATCTTCAGGGCTTACCACAATAGGTGATTTGATAACCAAAGGTTCGATAGGGTGAGATGCAAGATCACGTCCCTTGCGCACAAAAAACTTAAAGGCATCATCCAGAGTACCACCAGCATTCAGAACTTCATCAAAATCAGGCATAATGGCACGGATTAGATCCCCTTCTGATAAAACCCCAATTAACCTATTCTCACGATCCACGACCATAAGATCACTAGCTTCTGAAAGCGCAACAATCTCAGCAGCACGACGGAGATCTGAATCTATCTGAATGGAAACGGGATAAATGGTCATTACTTGTTTTACAAGCATGTTAGGACTCCTAATTTGCCCTACCTAGTATTTTGGCTGGCAAGCATTAAATATGCGGTATTATACTTGCTCAAAATTCGGTGATCGTTTTTTATTTTGACGAATACTTATCAAGGACGTTATGCAAATTCAACTTAATCATGACCTGAAAACTCTGCCTGATTTATTGAATAAAGTTAAACAGGCATCAGAA
>JBEBCV010000393.1:0-7448 GCA_041157505.1 Chloroflexota bacterium
AAGACCAGGTCCACACGGGTGCCGGTCCAGCGCACTTCGCCGGTCTTGCGGTCGTGGGCTTTGAACACCTGGGCATCTGCATTTTCGGGATGCCACTGCACGCCCATGTCGGTCAGGTTGACAAAGAAGTCGTTGGTCAACTTGCCGACCTGCTTGGTGAAGACGCCATGCTGTGAGCCGCCATAATTCGCGCCGAGCACACGCAAGCCGCCGACCAGCACAGTCATTTCGGGGGCACTGAGGGTGAGCAGTTGGGCTTTATCCACCAGCAGTTCTTCGGCAGAGACATTGAAGACGGTCTTCTGGTAGTTGCGGAAGCCGTCGGCTTCGGGTTCGAGCACGGCAAACGAATTCACGTCGGTCTGTTCCTGTGCAGCGTCCACGCGACCAGGGGTGAAGGTCACTTCCACTTCGTATCCGGCTGCCTTGGCTGCGGCTTCAACCGCGGCACAACCGCCGAGCACAATCAGGTCTGCCAGCGAAACTTTCTTGCCCTTCTTTGGCGCGCCGTTGAATTCCTGCTGAATAGATTCCAACTTAGCGAGAACCTTCGCGAGCTGTTCGGGCTGGTTCACGTCCCAGTCTTTTTGCGGGGCGAGGCGGATGCGTGCGCCGTTGGCGCCGCCGCGCTTGTCGGACCCTCTAAAGGTGGAGGCAGAAGCCCAGGCTGTAGAAACAAGCTCGGACAAAGAAAGACCCGAGTCCAGAATTTTGGTTTTGAGAGTCGCGATATCCTTCTTCGTCACCAGCGGATGATCGACGCTTGGCAGCGGGTCCTGCCAGATCAAATCTTCAGCGGGCACTTCGGGACCGAGGTAGCGGGCTTTGGGTCCCATGTCGCGGTGGGTCAGTTTGAACCAGGCGCGCGCGAAGGCATCGGCGAAGGCTTCGGGGTTTTGGTGGAAGCGACGCGAGATGGGTTCGTAGATCGGGTCGAAGCGCAGGGAGAGGTCGGCAGTGGTCATCATCGGCGCATGTTTCTTCGACGGGTCGTGCGCGTCGGGGATCATGTGCTCAGGTTTGACATCTTTCGCCACCCACTGGTGTGCGCCCGCGGGGCTTTTGGTCAGTTCCCATTCGTAACCGAAGAGCATGTCAAAGTAACCCATGTCCCATTGGGTGGGGTTGGGTTTCCACGCGCCTTCGATGCCGCTGGTGATGGTGTAGACGCCTTTGCCGTCGCCGAAGCTGTTCTTCCAGCCCAAGCCCATTTCTTCGATGGGAGCCGCCTCCGGCTCAGGACCGACCTGTTTCGGGTCACCCGCGCCGTGTGCCTTACCGAAGGTGTGACCGCCCGCCACGAGCGCGACGGTCTCTTCATCGTTCATACCCATGCGGGCGAAGGTCTCGCGCACATCACGACCCGAAGCGACGGGGTCGGGGTTGCCGTTGGGTCCTTCGGGGTTGACGTAGATCAAGCCCATCTGCACCGCCGCGAGCGGATTTTCCAAATTGCGTTCGCCGCTGTAGCGTTTGTCGCCGAGCCATTCGGTTTCGGTGCCCCAGTAAATATCCTCTTCGGGCTGCCAAATGTCGGCGCGACCGCCGCCAAAGCCAAAGGTCTTGAAGCCCATCGACTCGAGCGCCACGTTACCAGCGAGGATGAACAAATCTGCCCATGAGAGTTTGTTGCCGTATTTCTTCTTGATGGGCCACAGAATGCGGCGAGCTTTGTCAAGGTTGCCGTTGTCGGGCCAACTATTGACCGGCGCAAAACGCTGGTTGCCAGTGCCGCCACCGCCGCGTCCGTCGCCAGTGCGATAGGTGCCTGCGCTGTGCCACGCCATGCGGATCATCAGACCACCATAGTGACCCCGGTCCGCGGGCCACCACTCTTGTGAATTGGTCATCAGGTCAGTCAGGTCTTTCTTGACCGCAGAGAGGTCGAGCTTCTTGAATTCTTCGGCGTAATTGAAATCGGGTCCCAGCGGGTTGGATGCTGGGGCGTGCTGGTGCAAAATGTTCAGGTTGAGTTGATTGGGCCACCAATCGCGGTTGGATGTGCCGCGGTTGGTCGAGGTCATGCCAGCATGACCGGTTACAGGACACTTTTCTTCTTCGCTCATTTTTTACTCTCCTTGTTGTGACCGAAACATAGTGAGATATATCAAGTCTACTTTTATCATTGTATAACTTTTACCTATAGATGTAAAATATAGAAACCCTATAAAAGCAATAGAAAGAACCTATAGCTCAACATGGAAATCCACCAACTCACCTACTTCGTTGCCGTTGCAGAAACGGGCAGCTTCAGCCGAGCCGCCGAACGCTGCAACGTTGCCCAGCCTTCGCTCAGCCAGCAAATCCAAAAGCTCGAACAGGAATTGGGTGAACCGCTCTTTGACCGCCTGCCCCGCAAAGTTGTTCTCACCGATGCCGGGCGCATGTTATTGCCGCGCGCCATCAACATTCTCAGCGACCTGCACGACATCAAACACACGCTCAACCAAAATATAGATTCAGGTCACGGTCTACTCAGCGTTGGATTCATTCCCACCATTGCACCGTTCGTGCTGCCACGTGTCATCAAACGATTCAGTCAGGAATTCCCCAACGCGCGCCTTTCCGTACAGGAAGACCTCACCGAAGCCATTGTGCACGGACTACTGGACGGCAAACTGGATGTCGGCATCACCAGCATGCCGATCCATCATCGCCTCATCCGCACACAAGAGCTATTGACCGAGCCGTTATTGGTCGCATCTTCGAAAGACAATGACTTTATCAGTCGCGCATCCATCCACGTCAAAGACCTTGATAAATTCCCCTTCATTGCACTCAGCGAAATGCACTGCCTTGGCGAGCAAGTGCAATCATTCTGTCATCGACAAGACCTTGAATTAAAGATCGTCTGCGATACCTCCCAGCTCACCACGGTTAAAAATTGCGTCGAAATTGGCTTGGGTGTTTCGCTTGTCCCCCGCGCATTAGCAGTCAGTGATACATCGCAATTGGTCAAGTATCGTCCGCTCAACGGGGCGACCCCGCAGCGCAAGATCGCCGCAGCCACACATGCCGAGCGGACTCAATCTTTCCTCGCAAAAAAATTCATAGAGATCGTAAAAGAAGAATACCCCGTATAAATAATAACGGAGAGGTTTACATAACTCTGCAAACCTCTCCGTTGATGTACTCAAGTTTGGACTAGTCTATTTTTTTGTTTTTGAAGTTGATTTACGAACAACGGTCTTTTTCACTGGAACTTGCTGTTCTTCAATGGCTTGCACCTCAGGCGTATTAAAAATGTTGAATAACAACACAGCCAATGTCGAACCGATAAAGGGACCGAATAGGTAGATCACATACGTATAGAGTTCTGCCAAGCTGGGCTCCGCATAAATGGCAGTTCCCAGTGTTCGTGCAGGGTTGAAAGATCCACCCGTTAGCGGACCGCCGATGAAAAAGATAGCGGTCAATGTCATACCAATTGCCAAACCTGCCATTGCATTATCTTTGCCTGCCGCCATTGTATGGAGATAAGCATTGACCAACAAAAAGGTAAGAACAGCTTCAATTAACATGGCATACAGGGGGAAATTCTCCGTCAAAGCACCTACAGTTGCACCTGCATTGATCGTCCCCCCCAATTCATTTACTACCAAATGAAGCAATCCTGCCGCAGAGATCGCACCAAGGAATTGCGCCACCCAATACACCAGAGCATCCATCCATTTCAGGGCACCTTGCAACGCAAGTCCAAACGTTACTGCAGGGTTTAAATGCGAGCCAGAGATGTGACCATAGACATAAACAAACACCATCAAGGTCAATCCATACGCAAGAGCCATGCCCACAAGCCCGGCTTGCACAACACCAGCACCCGCGCTTATGAACACCAACGCAAACGTGCCGATGAACTCAGCCAGAAATACTTTCCAATTAAACATCAGTCCTCCAAGGATTGGTTTGACTGTAAAAACCCCGCCAACTATGATTTGCTACGACGATTCCCAATCTCGTGCGCCAGATAAAAACGCCTTCCCCGGCATAACCTTCTTGCCTGGCGGTTGGACTTCATCCAGAATCAAAATGCCATCCGCACACCGTACTGCGGGTCTTCCGTCGACGATGAGCCTGCTCCCCACTTCCTTGCCTCTCCCCTCATTGACAACTCCCCTACTTACTTTGAGCAGGTTGCCATTCCACTCGAACCATGCCCCCGGCCATGGATTCATGGCACGAATCCGTCGCTCCAATTCAATAGCAGACTGATTGAAATCCAACCGTCCATCTTCTTTTTTGAGCATGGGTGCATAGGTTGCCCCATCTTCCGGTTGCGGCTCAGGTTCGATCTTTCCATCCATATAGACGGGCAGGGTTTCAATAAGGAGATCTGCTCCCAGTGTGGATAGCGCCTCGAAGAGTGAACCCGCTGTATCGTCCGGTTTGATGCGGATTCTTTTCATCGAAAGCATGGGACCTGTATCCAGCCCCACATCCATTTTCATGATGGTCACACCTGTCTCTTCATCCCCGGCAAGGACAGCGGCATTGATCGGCGCCGCTCCACGCCAACGTGGCAATAGAGAGGCATGGACATTGATGCAGCCGAATTTTGGCAGATCCAACACATCTTTTTTCAATATCTGCCCGAATGCAGCAACGACAATGAGGTCGGGATTCCATTCGCGCAATTGCTGCATCGCTTCGGGCTCCCGCAGTTTCTGAGGCTGTATCACAGGGATGTTCAATTCTTGCGCAAGCAATTTGACCGGCGGGGCTTTTAGTTCACGTCCGCGCCCGGAGGCACGGTCTGGTTGAGTAACAACGCCCACCACTTGATAAATTTGTGCAAGTTGGCGCAAAGTGGGCAGTGAAAAATCGGGCGAACCCATGAAAACGACTCGAATAGACATAGGGTGATTCTACCGCTTGTCTCGCTAATTATGGAAATTTTCTGCGGAATTTGGTGCTTTACAGCATACAGTACCATTGGGTGAAGTTGTTTGGTTGCATCCTGTGGTGAAAGGTTGTAAAATAATAAAAATTCAAACCAACTTATTCGGAGGAATAAACCATGTCTCAAGCACCCATGTCTGATATTACACAGGACGACAAACTCTGGGCGATGCTCAGCTATCTGATCCCTTTGATCGCCATTGTTGTTTTGTTCATGGAAGACAAAAAAGCTCGTCCGTACGTTAAGTTCAGCGCTGTGCAGTCCCTCGTGGCTTCCCTCGCCATTTCCATCATTTCGGCTGTCACCCTCGGCTGTGGTAGCGTCCTTGCGTTTGCTTTGCTCTGGTGGGCATATCAGGCTTATCAGGGTCAGGACATCCGCATCCCTGTCATCACTGATTTCATTCACAATCAGGGCTGGGCATAATCTAGTTCGTTCTAATAAAGACCCGCGTTTTCGCGGGTCTTTTTTTATTTCTGCGACCTTGAGATTTTTTATACGTATTAATGATAGACTTCCCAAATAATAAGGAGAATAAAATGAACGAACAAATGCCCCAACAACCACTTGCTCCTCTCACCCCAGCGGAAGAACGCCAATGGGCCATGCTTGCCCATTTGGGTGTGTTGGCAAATCTATTTTCCGGATTTTTAGGTCCTATCGTTCCATTGGCAATTTATATGATCTATAAAGATCGCTCTCGCTACGTGGCATACCAGTCATTGCAGGCATTGGTCTTCCAACTCATTTGGTGGGTCGGTGGCGGCGCCTTGACTGGAATTGTATGGGCAATCACCGGTGCATTAAGCGCTTTCATCGTCGGTTTGATCTTAATTCCGTTCGCATGCATTATCAGTGCCATGCCACTGGTTGCACTCGTATATGGAACCTACGCAGGCATTCAATGCAATCAAGGTCAGGATTTCAAATACTGGCTGATCGGCGATTGGTTCCGCAATACATTGGTCGGTTAAGCAGAAAGTTCCCCTTCGAATTGAAGGGGAGCTTTTTCCTCTGAAAACTCTATACAGTTAAGTTTGGGGGTATTTTTCTTTTACGTAAGCTTGCAATGCGTGCAAACCAATATAAACATTTTTCTTCAACTCCTCCCCCAAGTTCAACTCCTCCAATTCATCTTCATCCAAAACTGTCTGTTCTCCATTTGCAGAAACCCATAAGTCCAAAGCCAGATCAACATACGCCACAAACCCCTCTTCGATGATGGCAGGTTTGGTGATGTTGCAATACCAACCTTTCAACTTACCATCGTCACGATCGTAAATTTCAAAAATGTTGAACCACTTATCGGCATAAAAGGTTTCCACGAAGCGGTCATTACGTTTCAAGATAATCTCTTGAAATGGCATATCATCTCGATTGAAGAATGCCTCAACCGTGATCGAGTTTTCATCACGACGCAACACTTCGCCCTCGTATTGCCAGGTCACTTCATCTGCCAGGTTCTTCTTCAGGATTTTCATGACAGGCATTTTACCTGAACCTGTATAGTGATGACGTCACCAACTTTTGGTGCTTCTTTCATGTGGATGACAAGCCCGCTTCTTGTTTTGACTTGGAACTGGTCCTGCTTAAAGAGTACATCCTCCACTGTGAGTTCAATCTTCTCTCCCTTTTCTTCCCCAGTAGTAATGAACAATTGAAGTTTCTCTCCAACTTGTTTTTTACAGTCTAGAGAAAAAATACCAAAAGCGGTTCGGACTTGATTCTCTGCTACCACTTCCCCATCGATGACATTCCCAATCCCAATTAGCTTCGCCACAAACGCGGACTTTTGCTCACGCCAGATCTCATGCGGAGCAGCATCACCGATGATGGTGCCTTCGTGCAATACAAGAATGCGGTCTGCGATGGTGAAGGCTTCTTCCTGATCGTGAGTGACGTAAATAGCGGGAATCTTTGTTTTATGCAAAATGCCACGAATTTCGTTGAGCAGGTCTTCTTTCAGTGACCTGTCCAATGCGCCGAGAGGTTCATCAAACATCAGCAGGCGTGGACTTGGTGCAAGCGCACGCGCAAGAGCCACACGTTGCTGCTCACCGCCAGATAAGTCAATAATGCTTCGTGTTTCAAAACCTGACAAATTAATTTGTTCCAAAAGCAAAGTAACATGTTGTTTGATTTCTTCAGCAGGGACATTACGCATCTTTAAACCAAAAGCGATGTTGTCAAAAACGTTCAGGTGAGGAAAAAGCCCATAGTCTTGGAAGACCAAGCCAAAGTCGCGGAGGTGAGGCGGTGTCTGAGCGAGGTCAAGGTTGTTTAGCAGAATAGCTCCACGTTCAGGAAAATCCAATCCAGCGATCATCCTCAAAATGGTGCTCTTGCCACTGCCCGATGCGCCAACCAAACAAACCGTTTCCCCTTGTGAGACAGTGAAGGAGATATCGGTGAGCAGCGGCTTCCCATCATAGGATTTGACGACGTTGCGAAGTTCGAGCATTAGAGTTCTCCGGCGTTGTTGAAACGCAATTTTTCGATGAGTAAAATGCTGAGCGTGGTCAGCAGCATGAGGACAGTTGCCATTGCC
>JBEBCV010000394.1:0-9952 GCA_041157505.1 Chloroflexota bacterium
TGAGCGCGGCATGAAGCGGATATTCCTTTTCATCCAGGCGGAGATAGAGGTCCACACCGCCAACACCAAAGGCATCCACTTTGCCATCGAGGTCAAGATACAGTTGACGGGCTTTTTCCACATTACCATCGGTGCCAATGCGTTCGACCTGGATCTTCTGTCCATTAAGATCGACGACCACGCTTTTGTCGCGCTTTGAACTTCCAAGGCTGATACCAACTGCTCGTTTCATAAATAGTCCTTTGAAAAAAACATCCCGCAACATGAATGTTACGGGATGTTTTCAATTTTATTTCACTTGGAATGTTGGAATTGCGCCATTGGTGAGGATCAAATTCGGGAAGACCCCTTCGGGTGTGTAAATGAATTTGTCTGTTTCCTTGATGGCACTTGCGTTTGCCAATGCGATCTGTAAAGCAACATACGTTGGATGCGCCGCATACATTTCTGCCAACGCCAGTTCTTTTGCGATATCCACTTGCGCTTGCTCGTTTGCCACCGCCTGTTGGGCTTGTGTCAATTCCAACTGAGCCTGAGCATTGATCGTTTCCTGCTCGATCACTGCCAGTTCGGCTTCAAGCTGTTGTTGTTTCAACTCTTGCAACACGGCTTGTTGACGCGCCTCTTCCTGCAACTTGGATTGCTCCACACGGATGCGTCCTTCTTCAGCAGCTTGTTGCGCAGCAGCTTCCTGCTTGGCTTTCTCAGCATCCTGCTTGGCTTTCTCGGTGGCAAGACGACTTTGAACGATGGCATCCAACGCTGCTTGCACTTCGGGCGAGATGGAGATCTGCGGCACAGCCACATTGCGGACCTCAAGCCCAAGCGGTTCAGCCAGTGTGCTCAATTCATCATCGATACAGGCACGGAGGTCGTCACGCCCGGACCCAATAACAGCTTCGTCAAATTTTTTATCACCCACACAAACTTTCATTGCCTGCAGGGTGAAGGCGGTCATACGTTGTTCCAGAGCGGCATCGTCCATGTAAATATTGCGATAACGTGAGTAGTTCGATATTACGATATCTGCTTCGCGCGGACGGAACACATCGGCCGTTACCTGCAAACCGATGCGCTGTTTGTCGATGGTGATCAATTCAGGGTCATCCACTGTGATCGCGACAGCGCTGGTTTTGATCTTCACCAAGTCTACGAACAAGCCAAAATCGTAGGCAATGCCGGGCTGACGTACGCCTTGAATTTCACCCGCTTCAATGGTCAAGCCTACTTCATCATTCTCAATGACCTTGAAATACCAAAATGAACTGCTGAAATTGGCAATCAGGATCACCACAATAAGCGCAACAACTGCGCCAATGATCCAGCGTGGAAAGGATGAAAAGTTAAAACGGGGTTCCGATGGCGGGGGCGAACTTTGACTCTGCTTTTGATTCTGCGCATTAGGGTTCTTCATGCATTTTCCTCCTTGATCTCAAAATTATAAATTTATTTTTCACTAACAAACGGATTATACAACTTCTCATGTCCAACTGTCGTCTGCGGACCATGACCCGAAAGTAGGATAGTTCCATCAGGCATGGTGTAGATCTGTTCACGAATGCTTTTTTCCAGCGTATCGAAATCACCACCGGGTAGATCGGTGCGCCCGACACTTTCGTTGAAGATCAAGTCACCACAGAAACAGATATTTTCCTTCGCCATATATAAGACACAGTGTCCGCGAGTATGACCGGGTGTAAAGCGAACCTCAAACTCGTTCGAACCGAGTTTCATCTTCATGCCGTGGACCAGGTCAATGGTTGGTTCAGGACCTGGATCGATATCCAACCCGAAGACCGCGCCACCACCGCCCTGCCGCCAGAGGACATGGTCATCGGGGTGAAGCGCTACATGTGGCAGTGGATTCATCGCATCAGCGATCGCAGCTGCACCACCGATGTGGTCAAAATGGGCATGTGTGTACCAAAGATGACCAATGCGCCATCCGCGCTTTTGGGCTTCGCCTAAAATGATGTGCCCATCCCATGACGGATCAATGACGACGGCTTCTTTTGTTTCAGGGTCTGCAACGAGATAAGCATTCGTGGAAGCAGGACCAAGTGTGAATGTGATAATTTCGAGCATAGGGAGCCTTTCGATTTACGATTGCAAGTTTGCGGTTGAAGTTTCGATCTTGCGCGGAGCGAAGAAGTAACTGACAAAGATAGACACAATGATCAGACCAATTGCAAGTGGATAGATCATGAACGGGTCACGGTCAAAGATAAAACCGGCAATGGGCGGTGCAATGATGAAGATGATCGAACTGACCGTTTCCATCGCACCATAGGAAATTCCCATCTGCGAGCTATGTACAAGTTCACGCGCTTGCGCCATCGCCATGGGGCGCGCCGCACGAAAGCCGCCGAGTAGAAAATATCCCAGCATGAAGATCGGCAGCCCGGCTCCTTGCCAGATCAACACCGCAAATAGAATGACCATGAACTGGGCAACGATAAAACCGCGGCGTGGTTGGAAGCGGCTGAGCAACAGCATCATCACCGAATTTCCCAAGGCGCCTGCGGAGAAGATCCAGCCGGTTTCGGTCAAGGTCAACTCACGAATGCCTTTTAGGAAGTTCGGGGTCAATGGCTGTGCAATATAAAGCGCAAAGACCACAAAGGCATAGATCATCAAGAAGTTTACAAAACGAGTGTTCTTCAATAAATTTTGCGGCGGCGCAGATGGATCATGCACATCCAGTGGCTGCGATTGAATGAATATCAGACTCAAATTCGAGAATACAAAAACAACGAACGCGACCAGATAACTGGTATTCATGCCATAATTCTCGGCGATCCAGCCGCCGGTCACAGGTCCGAGCGCCATGCCAAAACTGAACATCGAAGAGATCACCGAAAGCGCCCGTCCCACTTCCAGGTCGCCGCGCGCAGCGGTCACATAACTGTTCAAAGGTGAAGCAACGAAGGCGGTCAAACCGTAGCCAAACAAACCAACCAAATAAAGAGGCAATGCATTGGCAAGCCCCATTACAAGCGTGGAAACCATCCCGATCGCCCAAGCGGCAACCAACAAAGGTTTACGACCGATTCGATCTGAAAGATGTCCACTTGGCAAATGGGTCACTGCCATGAAAAAGCCGAAAGCGCCTAAAGCAAAACCCACTTGTTGTTTACTCAGCAAAAAATCGGTTTCCAAACGGATCGGCACAAAATTAAAGAACATCCCCTCGCCCACTCCCCACAAGAACAGAGCAATGGCAATAGAAACTAGATTTCGATTCAATATTTCCTCTTTTTAGAAAAACCTATCGACCATGATCTACTCATGGCGCTTGATAAAATCGTGTGCTAATGCAAACACCTGATGACGAGCCGCATCGCGCGTCACAACGTGACCTGCTTCCACGACATAAGCCTTTGTCTTGTCTGATACATTGACCAGTCCATCGTAAAGCCGCTCGATATTTTCTGGCAACACGTACTTGTCGTTCTTCGAATGGATCAATAATACAGGTTTCTTAACCAAGGGCAATGCGGCACGCATCTCCCCCAGTAAAGTTTTCATCTCCGCAATCGAACGAATTGGATTCTGTGGATACGAAATATGACCCTTAAAAGCTTCTTTATCGAACCATGAAGCGCCCGGTAATTCTGCCGATTTTGGCAAATAAGTTTTGAAATAGCTATACAGTTTGATGAACCGAATAGGATAGTCTTTCGGATCATTGGGCAATGTATACGGTGTGGACATTGCCACCACACCCGCCACATCCAACCGGGTGGACATCAACAAAGACAATACTCCGCCCATCGAAAGCCCCACCAGAAAAATCTTATCGGTCGCGCCGCGCAGCAAGTTGTAGCCATCTTCAACAGATGCCGTCCAATCCGTCCAACATGCACGGATCATATCTTCGGGTTTGGTAGCATGCCCTGCAAGCCGCACACCAAGACAGGTATAGCCTTGCTGATTTAGATATTCCCCCATCCAATGCATTTCCTTGGGTCCGCCTGTGAAGCCATGCGTCAGCAACACACCAGTCCGCCCGCCAGGAAGAAAGAAAGGTTCAGTTGTAGGTATCGTTTGGGTGTTCACGACTTGATTATATCAACCAGCCCGCGCAACCCCAACTCATACGAACGCCATCCAAAGCCGGTCACTTTCCCTTTGCACACTGCCGACACAAAAGACACATGCCGAAACTCCTCACGCGCATACACATTCGAGAGATGTACCTCGATGACAGGAATCACGATCGCAGTGATCGCATCACGCAGCGCAACAGACGTATGAGTGTAACCGCCGGGGTTGAAGACCACGCCTGAAGCCCACGTCCGCGCATCGTGCAGGGCATCGATCAATGCGCCTTCGTGGTTCGACTGCTGGCAGGTCACTTCGACACCTAACTCTTTACCCAGTGCGATCATCTTTTCGTTGATATCGTCCAACGTCATCGAGCCGTACACTTCCGGCTCGCGTGTGCCAAGTAAATTCAAGTTCGGTCCGTGCAGGATAAGTATTTTCATGCTTCCTCACTTTGAAATTCGACCATAAACGATAGACCATTGACCATTTTGTCCATCGTTCGTGGTCTATCGTCCATCGTCCAATACTGATTCCAGATCACCAACATTCACTAATTCAACTTTGCCAATCTCAACGGGCAGTGCAAAGCGAATAGATTTTGCGTTTTTCTTTTTATCCACTCGCATGGCTTGGGTGATTTTTTCTCGCGGCATATCTGCGGGAATATGGATGGGCAGCCCCAACTTTGACAATGTAGACTCGATCGCCTCGACCGTGTTTTGGCTTGCCAGCCCGACCCGAGCTGCGTACCTCGCCTCAGCCGCTGTACCAATTGCGATCGCCTCGCCATGCCGCAGTTCAAACTTACTGACGAGTTCCACTGCGTGCCCAACGGTATGACCTAAATTCAACGCGGCGCGAATCCCTTTCTCATATGGGTCTGCTTCGATAACTTTTATTTTGACTGCCATCGCGTGCTTGACCACATCTTCAAGATTATCCTTCACCCAGTCCATGCCGTGTTGGCACATGGCGAAGAGATCTGGGTCTGAGATGATGCCATGCTTGACCACTTCTGCCATGCCGGAGCGCAGTTCGCGTTCTGGCAATGTAAGCAAAAGGCTTGGGTCTGCAATGACCAACTTCGGCGGATAGAAAGAGCCGATGAGGTTCTTTCCTTCCGGCAGATCGAATCCAGTTTTCCCACCCAGTGAAGCATCCACCATCGAAAGCAGAGTCGTTGGAATACCGATCCAATCAATACCGCGCATATAGGTGGAGGCAGCAAAGCCAGTCATGTCGCCGATCACGCCGCCGCCGAGCGCAATGACTGTGCTTTTGCGGTCGAGCCCGTTTTCAAGGAAGGCTTTCCACAGGTGCGAAACGGTTTCGAGATTTTTATGCTCTTCGCCCGCAGAGACGATGACAGACTTGGCATTGAAGAGAGTTTGAATTTTTTCGAGATGATGTTTCGCCACATTCTCATCAGTGACGATGATGGGATTTTGTAGATTTGTCACACTAAAAGCGTGACCTACAACAACGTCGTATTCACCCATGGCAGAGAGATGATGCCTGCCAAGTTTGATCTGGGCTTCACGGGCATTTTGTTCGGCAGGTTTGGCATCTACGCGATGTTGAAGCGCGAACGAGTTGTAATGCTCTTTGCGTTTTTCAAGCAATGCTGTGAGTTTATTTTTGAGATCACCCGCCAACAGCGGACGCTTGCCCGGTTCATGTTGAATACGGTCTAGCAAAGTTGGGAGCTCTGCCATAAGCAAAAGGACTGTGCCGTTAGCTTCGGCAAACGCGCGGTTTTCATCACGCAGCAACGCACCGCCGCCTAAAGCAACAATGCTTTCTTTTTCAGCGGGGAGGGATTTCAATGCAGCAGTTTCCATATCGCGGAAAGCGGTCTCACCTTGCTGCTCCATGATCTGCGGAATGGACATACCTGCAGTGGTTTCGATCACGCGGTCGAGGTCAATGAATGGAAGTTTGAGACTCCGCGCGAGAAGTTTACCGAGAGTGCTTTTGCCCGTGCCGGGAGGTCCATAGAGGAAGATGTGCATTGGTATTCAGTATCCAGTAATCAGTGACCAGCTATTATTCCCAGAAGATGTGCGGGATGTTATCCATTGGCAGATCTTCGAGAGTGGATTTACGCAAAGCTTCAAAGCGCGGTTTCATTTCGTTTAATGAATCGCCGCCGAGTTTTTCGAGCAACGCATCAGCAAGAACAAAAGCAACCATCGCTTCAAGAATGGGAACGGCACGCGGGACGGGGCAGAAATCGGAACGTTCGTATTTGGTGGGGGCATTCTCACCTTTGGCGAGGTCAACTGTTTGCTGCGGGACGAGAGTCGTCGCAATTGGTTTCATTGCCGCGCGGATGACAATGGGTTGACCGTTGCTTACTCCACCTTCGGTGCCGCCTGCGCGGTTCGAGTTACGAGCAATATTCTTTGAAGCGAGCTGCATGGCATCGTGCGCTTCTGTACCAATTCGTTTTGCATTTTCAAAAGCATCGCCCACTTCCACACCTTTTATCGCTTGCACAGACATGATCGCCATGGCAAGCTTGGCTTCAAGGCGGCGGTCCCATTGCACGAAACTGCCCAAACCAACAGGTAAATTGAGCGCAACAATTTCAAGGACGCCGCCGAGGGTGTTCTTACCGTGGATGGTCTTTTCGATCTCAGCGCGCATTTTTTCAGCGGAAGTTTCGATTGGGCAACGTACATCCGATTCTTCGGCACGGGCGAAACGTTCTTCGTAAGGCATGTCGCCAAAATCTGCGGTGACTTCACCAATGGAGGCAACGTATCCACCGACGATGATTCCGAATTGAGCAAGGAAGTGTTTGCACACAGATCCCGCTGCCACGCGCATCGTAGTTTCACGAGCGGAGGCACGTTCAAGCGCAGGACGCAGATCTTTATAGCCGTATTTGACCGCACCGGTTAAATCCGCATGACCTGGGCGTGGAGCGGTCATCGGCTCGATGGCTTTCCCCTTCCATTTGACATGGTCATCGTTTTGCACGAGCAATGCAAGCGGAGCGCCGGTGGTCTCACCGCCCATCACGCCACCAAGGATCTGCACGGTATCTTTCTCGATCTTCATGCGTCCGCCGGAGCCGTAGCCTTGTTGGCGGCGGGCAAGTTCTTTGTTGATAATGTCAGGAGTGAGGGAAAGCCCGGCGGGGAGTCCATCGAGAATAGTCGTGAGTGATGGTCCATGGGATTCACCTGCGGTGAGGAAGCGTAATGGCATTTTAGTCTCCAGTATCCAGTTACCAGTGAGTGGTATCCAGTATTAAAAGATGAAAGAATTATGACTCAACTGCTTGATAAAGAACATCTCGCGGCGGGTTATGACCAGTCCATTTTTCGAAGGCAAGGGCGGCTTGTTCGATGAGCATACCCAAGCCGGTTGAGGCATACAGTCCCTGCGCACGCGCATCGCGGACAAGTTTGGTCTCACGTGGATTGTAGACCAGATCATAGACAAAAGCATTGGCAGGCAATGACAGATTTTCAGGCAAAGGGGATGACTCTGTATTTGGAGTCATTCCCAAGGGAGTGGTGTTCACGATCAAGTCGAAGGTCAAAGGTAGAAGGGCGAAGGTGGTGAGTGGAAAGTGGTGAGTGGAAAATGAGTCTGCAAGTTGATGAGCTTGTTCAATTCGACGGGCAGCGATTGTGACATTCCAACCATCATTGGCTAAAGCATACACGACGGCTCGCGCAGAACCTCCCGCACCCAAAACGATAGCCGATTTCCCAATGCCCAATTCACGATTCCCAATCACTCGTTTTAGATCGGATAGAAAACCTGGCGCATCGGTGTTGTCGCCAATGAGCTTGTCGCCCCGCTTATAAATGGTGTTGACCGCACCAATGGCATTTGCTGTTGGCGTAAGTTCATCCATGAATTCGATCACATTTTGCTTGTGTGGAATGGTGACGTTGAGTCCTTGAATTTCCCCGACGCGCACACGAGCAAGCAAGTCTTTCAATCCCTGCTTATCATCGGGGTGAATAGGAAAAAGGGAATAGCCACCTTGCAAGCCGATTGCTTTGAGAGCAGCAGCGTGAATCTTTGGCGAAAGAGAATGCCCAAGCGGATAACCGATGAGACCGAGTTGTATCATCGCAATGTTTCCAATACATCAAAGAAATTCGGGAAGGTTTTGGAAACGCAGGCGGGATTCTCAATGGTCACGCCATCAAAACGCAGACCAATGAGAGAGAACGCCATTGCCATGCGGTGATCGTTGTAGGTTTGGATGGAAGCACTGCGCATCTTTTCTACGGGATAAATGGTCATGCCATCTTCATGCTCTTCCACGCGGACGCCGAGCCTGTCCAACTCAACGCAGGTCGCATGGACACGGTCCGTCTCTTTGACTCTCGCTGAAGCAATGCCGCGAATGCGTGTCGGTGAATCTGCAAAAGGCGCCACAGCCGCGAGAGTTTGGGCGGTGTCGGGAATATCGCGCATATCCACATCAACACCGACAATGGACGATGGACCATGGACCATGATCGAGTTCTCCGACTCTGTAATAACACAACCCATCTTTTGAAGCACATCTAAAAAGCCAACATCACCTTGCACAGACTTGCGTGAGATGTTTTCCACTTTTACTGTCCCACCGCAGACGGCAGGGGCGGCGAAGAAGTAGGAGGCGGCAGAGGCGTCGGATTCGATGGCGTAACTAGAAAGTGGTGAGTAGTGAGAAGGATGAATAGTGAAACGTGAATATTGGTTGCGTTCGATTTCCACGCCGAAGTCTTTCATGATGGCGATGGTCATATCCACATAGGGTTTGGAGTTGAGATCGGTGGAGAGAGTAACTTCAATTGGTGTTTGAGCGTATGGGGCAACCATCAATAAAGCGGATAAGAATTGAGAAGAAATATCACCGGCAATAGTTGTCTTTCCACCGGGCAAACCGTTTGCCGTGATCTTCACAGGTGGACAGTTGTTAGTGGGTTCCAATTTCGCGCCAAGTTGAGTCAAAGAATCGACCAGATCCCTGATGGGACGTTCACGCATGCGCGGCTCACCGTCCAAAATATATTCACCGTTGCCGAGAGTCAGAAAAGCAGAGAGGAATCTTGCGGCAGTGCCTGCATTGCCAATGAAGAGTTCGGCATTCTTTGCAGGGATCTTTCCGCCCAAACCTTTAACCGTCATTGCATGTTTGACTTCGTCTAACTGAACATCGAATCCCAATGTTTGTAGCGCTTTAGCAAAGTAACGCGAGTCATCGGAGAATAAAGTGTTTGTTAAGTGCGTGGTTCCATTTGCGAGAGACGCGATCAACAAAGCGCGGTTGGTAAGCGACTTGGAGCCGGGTACACGGACAGTGGCATTTAACGAATGAGGGATGGGATTGATTTTCAGTGAAGGATTCATTGAGCGAATGTTTGATACTTGTTTTGTGCTTCGTCGAGCAGAGATTCTAGTTTATCAAAATCGCCAGCGGATAATGCAGATTCGATTTGCGCAAGTTCGGCTTGCATTCCATGAAGTGCGTTGAGCACATTTTCACGATTCGATTGCAAGACACCCAGCATCATGGATGAAGATGTACCAGCGAGTCTACTCGTGGACTTGAAACCAGGTCCAACAAAGGGGGCGACATCTTGTGGAGTGGTGCGTGCCAGTGCGGATGAGATCAGGAATGGCAAGTGACTTGTGGAAGCAAGGATGCGGTCATGGTCGATGGCATCTAACACTTTTCCTTTTGCGCCAAGAGCTTCGATGATCTGATTGGCAGCAGACAATGCTCGTGATGATGTTCGCTCTAACGGCGTGAGTAAAAATGGCGCAGCATAGTAGAGCGTTCGTTCAGCATTTGCCAGCGAGAGTTTTTCCTTACCGCAAATGGGATGCCCGCCGATGGGGTCGAAGCGTTCGGGCAATTTCGACATCCCTTGCACCACCAATC
>JBEBCV010000395.1:0-4209 GCA_041157505.1 Chloroflexota bacterium
CCTTGTTGGCAAATGCCATGGAAAGCATTTCACCGTGAGCGCCAGGTTCCATCAAATAGCAGGAAGGATATTTCATCGTAACCTTCGAGCCAATGTTGGCATCCACCCATTCGTGTGTGGCATTCTCAAAGACTTTTGCGCGTTGGGTCACGAGGTTGTATACATTGGTTGACCAGTTCTGAATGGTCGAGTAACGGGAGCGAGCACCCTTCTTGACGATGATCTCGATCACACCAGAGTGGAACGAGTCGGTGGTGTACTGCGGAGCGGTACAACCTTCCACATAATGCACCTGCGCGCCTTCATCTACGATGATGAGCGTGCGTTCGAACTGACCTACATTGGCAGTGTTCAAACGGAAATATGCCTGAAGCGGAAGGTCAACCTTCACACCCTTCGGCACATATACGAAGGAACCACCAGACCAAACTGCAGAGTTGAGCGCGGCAAATTTGTTATCTTCGATCGGAATGACCGTCCCGAAATATTCGCGGAACAGGTCGGGGTGCTGGCGCAAACCATCTTCAATGGAAAGGAAGATCACGCCCTGCTTGGCAAGGTGATCCTGAATGGAGTGATACACCATCTCCGATTCATACTGTGCGCCCAAGCCCGCCAAAAACTTCTGTTCGGCTTCTGGCACGCCAAGTTTGTCGAAGGTGCGCTTGATATCATCGGGCACATCGTCCCATGATTTTTCACTTTTTTCGGTCGGCTTGACGTAGTAGTAAATATTCTCGAGGTCGAGTTCTTTCAACTCGGGTCCCCAGTTCGGCATGGGGCGTTTCATGTAATGATCGAGCGCCTTGAGGCGGAATTCGAGCATCCATTGCGGTTCGCCCTTCATGCGTGAAATATTCTCAACTACTTCACGGCTCAAACCTTTTTCGGATTTAAAGGTGTAGTTATCATCGCGGTCGTGAAAACCGTACTTGTACTCACCGATTTCATCTAAGATCTTAGTATCGTCTGACATTTGATTCACCATTTTCTAGATAACGTGCCGCTTCATGCGGACCCGTCACCTGGTACTAGTAAATGAACAGTGGACTACGCCGCAGCTTCTTCGGACTTCTCGCGCAGCCAATCGTAGCCATGTTCTTCGAGGTGCAGGGCGAGTTCAGGTCCGCCAGATTCAACGATACGTCCGCCCATCATCACATGCACGAACTGCGGTTTGATGTAATTCAACAGACGCTGATAATGTGTGATGACCAGCACCCCAAGTTCGGGACCGGAAAGAGCGTTCACACCTTCAGATACAATGCGAAGCGCATCGATATCCAAACCAGAGTCAGTTTCATCCAAAATGGAGAAACGCGGTTTGAGGGTTGCCATCTGCAAGATCTCGGCGCGCTTCTTTTCGCCGCCGGAGAAACCATCATTGAGGTAACGACCAGCAAAATTGTGGTCCATCTTGAGGGCATCCATCTTTTCCTTTAACATCTTGCGGAATTCAGGGATGGGCATGCCTTTGTCTTCGGGGTTTTCGGCGCGGCGGCGGGAATTGATCGCCGAACGCAGGAAGTTCGCCACCGTCACACCGGGGATGGCAACTGGATATTGGAAAGCAAGGAAAATACCCGCGCGTGACCGTTCATCGGGTTCCATTTCAAGTACGTTCTCACCGTCCAATAGCACTTCACCGCTGGTGACAGTGTAGTTGGGGTGCCCCATCAACGTGTATGCCAAAGTGGACTTGCCCGTCCCGTTGGGTCCCATTATGGCGTGAATTTCACCCTGCTTAATGGTCAGGGTTAACCCTTTGAGGATTTCCTTATCCTCAATGCTTACATGCAGATCCTTGATCTCTAACTGCGACATGCTTTTAAACTCCTACAAGAATTACCGCTTTTGCGGTGAAAATTAAGCCAATACTGGCGTTTTTACTTATCGGATGGGCATTATAGCAAAGCCGAGGGGATTTGTCAATATTTATGATATTTTTCTAGTATATTAATTTCGGAGATTAGCTGATACCTAAACTCAAAATTTGGTGAGAAAAGTACACAACAAAAGGGATGATAAAATTTAATAAATTTCCATGAACAAAACGAATAATGTTTCTTCACTTTGGTTCGGACTTCTTCTATATTGGGGGCTTGTACTATTTCTTTTAGGCATTTCAATCAAAATAAATAATGGGTTTTTCGGTTACCCTATCGATGACACCTATATCCACATGGCTATGGGAAAACACCTTATTATGGATGGGTACTGGGGTGTTTCGCAATTTGGGTTTTCATCCAGCACATCTTCCCCACTTTGGACGTTCCTAATAACCGTTTCTTACATGGTTTTCGGGGTAAATGACTATTCGCCATTTCTACTCGCATTAATTTCAGGAACCCTAATAATTTTTTACAGTCACTCGATCCTATCAACTAAATTAGACGCTTTCAGAATAAAGATATATCTATCAACAATCATCATTTTTACGCCACTTGCCATGCTAACTCTTTCCGGCATGGAACACCTCTTGCATGCTTTGCTAACAATCATTCTATTGTTCACAGCAATCGAATACCTTGATAATTTTCAAGCAAGCCGGAAAAGCACCTTATTAATAATCTTAATTTCGGCTGTGATTACGATCACTCGGTATGAAGGACTATTTCTTATTTTTTCTTTATGTCTAATTTTGCTCTTGCAAAGGCGATTTGTTCAAAGCATTCTAATTGGAGCAGCCGGATTGTTGCCGATTATTGTTTATGGGTTTTTTTCCATCTCGAAGGGATGGATGTTCCTGCCAAATTCAGTTTTGTTGAAGGGGAATTCCCTTCAATTCTCCCTGGAGGGGTTTTTGCTGTTTTTTCAGCGACTTCTAACCAACATCCTGTTAGCCCCACATATTTTCATATTGTTACTAGCAAGTATTGGTGTGTTCTTTTGGGCAAAACAGCGCCAAATCACCTCCAATAAAGAAAAATACCTGACAACCTTATACGTGATGACCGGATATTTGCATATGCAATTTGCAGGTGTGGGCTGGTTTTACCGGTATGATGCTTATCTCGTTCTGACCGGGATACTCCTAATCGCATGGATCGCAGCTCAAAGACTTAAGACTGCCCAATCAACCGAACAGGGTAATCTTCTAAAAAATTCAGCATTCTTATTGCTTGGGGTACTCCTCATCATGCCACTTACCATCCGTGCTGCAATGTCCCATTCGCAATACCCCACTGCCACAAAAAATATTCATGATCAGCAATCTCAAATGGCATTATTTATCACTAAATATTATGGTGGATCTGTTATTGCTGCAAATGACATTGGGGCGATCAACTACATTGCTGATGTAAAAACTCTCGATCTGTTTGGGTTGGCGAGCCTGGACGTCGCCCAGGCTAAACGTAATGGAAATTATGATGCTGATACGATCCAAGAACTTGTTTTGGATAATGGTGTAGAAATCATTGTCATTTACGATGCTTGGTTCAAAGATAATCGCCCTTCTGAATGGATCGAGGTCGGAAAGTGGAAGATAGCCAACAATGTAGTGTGCGCTGATGATACGGTCACTTTTTATGTACCGGATGAATCATTTAAGTCCAAAGCGGTCGAGAGCCTGAAAAAATTCTCAATTTTTCTTCCAAATGATGTGGAACAAAGCGGACTTTATACCGGTCACTAAAAGGTACAGGTATAATCCCGCCGCTATGAATAACCCATCATTTGACCTCGTAATTTTCGATTGCGATGGAGTGCTCGTTGACAGTGAGCCGCTCGCCAATCGCGTCTTTTCACAGATCGTCAGCGAACATGGTTTCGCAGTGGATGAACCTGAATATCTAAAAAAATTCTCTGGCGTTACGCTTCCTGAACGGATCAGTACCGTCGCAGAAGAGTTAAATTGGTCACCACCTCGGAATTTCCTCGAAGTTTTCGATGAACGCCTAGCAATATTAACGGAACAGGAACTGCAACCTATTCAAGGGATTCATGAACTTGTGCAAAGTATGACAGTTCCAATCTGTATCGCGTCAAATGGGACGCGAGTAGAAGTTAACCATAGACTGCGTCTCTCCAAACTGGCTCCATTTTTCAGTGATACCATATTCAGCGGACATGAAGTCCCTAACCCGAAACCTGCTCCAGATGTTTATTTGGCAGCAGCCAAGGCATTTGAAGTGTCGCCTTCCCGTTGCATTGTCATTGAAGACAGCATACCTGGTGTGACAGCAGGTGTCCGGGCAGGGATGCGGG
>JBEBCV010000396.1:0-4423 GCA_041157505.1 Chloroflexota bacterium
TTGAAATGAGACCATAGACGATGGACCATGGACGATTGTCTGTGGTCCATCGTCTATCATGATATAAACACCTCGGAGTTCTTCCCCTGAAACGCCTTACTGTTTTTCTTCTCGCTTTTCTCGTTGCAAGTTGCGGACCCATTCCCAACATTTGGGGCAGTTCCCTGCCACCAGTGCCAACACCCACGGGCATCATTTACCCAAGCGAAGTCCCCACCCTTGCACCAACCTCTGAAGCAACGCTCACCGCCACAGTTACAGCCACCATCACCCCCACCTTCACACCCAGCCCCACATTTACACCCACTGCCACACCCCTGCCATCTCGCGCAGATATCAAACGCGTCATCATCATCAGCTACGACGGTTTGCGTCCCGACGCCATAGACCTCGCCCCCATGCCAAACTTGATGGCATTGCGAGACGAGGCCGCGCACGCCCCGCTCACAGCCCGCACCATCGACTATCCCGCCACATCGCCCAGCCATGCATCCATGGTCACAGGTGTTTGCATGGAAGACCATGGCGTGATCTACAACAAATTCTTTATGTACATGGGCTACGCCAAAGGACCCGATGTATTCCAACTCGCGCATGATGCCGGGTTGCGCACCGTCATGATCGTCAGCAAAGACAAACTGCGTCAACTCGCCGAACCCGAAACAACCGATGTGTTTGAGATCGCCTACGGCGAGCCAGCCATTGAGCGCGCTGTCCTTCCGCAGATCGAGCAAGATTTCGGGTTGATGTTCATCCACTTTGCCACGCCCGATAACCGCGGACACAAATACGGTTGGATGTCTGGTGAATATTTCAAAGTCTTGCGCGATGGCGATGCCGTGCTGGGCAACATCATCCAAACCCTCAAAGATAACAACATGTACGACAGCACCATGATCCTCGTCACCGCAGACCATGGCGGGCACGACACGAATCACATCGGCACGCTCATCGAAGACTTTCGCATCACCTGGATCGCCCACGGACCGGGCATCATTCCGCAAGAGATCGACCTGCAACTCTACACCTTCGACACCGCCCCAACCGTTGCCTACGCCCTCGGTCTTCCCCTGAAACTCGACGAATGGGATGGCATCCCTGTTTATAAAATTTTCGGCGAAGACCAGATCAAGGTCCACGATAAATATCCCTGTAAGACTTAAAAAGACATCCCTCTCTATGCAACGACAACTCCGTTACCTGTTCCTGCTCTCTATTCTTTTAAACGCCTGCGTCTCTGCTTCCGCCTCATCTCCTACGCTGACGCCTGTTCCCCAGATCCCCACAGCGACACTTACTCCGAGTCCGCTCCCGCCTGCGCCTGAAACACCTTCTGCAACCGCAACGATCCCACCACCGCCGCAACCGATCTCACGCGTGGTCATCGTTACCTTCGATGGACTTCGCCCAGATGCCATCGAAGCTGCCGATATGGATAATGTCCGCGAATTGATGCAGGCTGGCGCCTATACACTGACCGCACAGACCATCATGCCCAGCACCACATTGCCAGCCCATGCCTCATTGGTCACTGGTACATGCCCTGCAAAACATGTTGTGCGCTGGAACGAATACGTCCCCCAGAATGGATACGCCCTCGGCACTGACATCTTCGACCTCACCCGCGCCGTCGGCTTGCGGACAGTACTCATCGCCGGTAAGGAAAAAATTCAACAGATCACCTCAAGCGCAGACTTCTTCGGCTGGGTGGATAACACCGACGAAGAAAAAGATAAAACCACATTAGATAACATGGTGATCGAACAGATCCGCCTGGGCTTCGGGCTATTGATGATCCACTTTCCGGATGGTGACGTAATCGGACATGAATACGGCTGGCTGTCCAAGCAGCAATTAAGCGCATATAAAAAGAATGACCAGTCGCTGGGTCGCTTCATAAGTATCATGAAAGAAAGCGGCTATTATGATGGCACACTCTTCATCATCACCTCCGACCACGGCGGCGCACTAACCGACCCGCCACACGGCACCGACATCCCCGAAGCCATGACCATTCCCTGGATCATCAGCGGACCACAAATTGTCCCTGGTGAATTGAAAACCCCAGTGAATATCTATGACACCGCACCTACTGTCGCGTTCGCACTTGGCTTGCCCCTCCAACCCGAATGGGATGGCACACCTGTGTATGAAGCGTTTGGTTTGCCTGTTGACCCTCTCCATCAAGGCGGCTGCCCAGGGTTAACTCCTTAATATGCCTGTAAAACACAACCCTCTTATTAAACTATTTTGGTCAATGCACCTCAAGCTCTACCTTTGGAGTTCAGGTCGCATTGGCAATACAATGCGTGGACTGCCCGTCCTTATTCTGACCACCAAAGGCAGGAAGACAGGTCAACTCCGTACAAAAGCCTTGATGTACCTACCCTACGGCAATCACTTTGTCGTGATTGCCTCCAACCTTGGCAAGGATGATCATCCTGCCTGGTGGATCAACCTGCTGGCAGACCCTACCGCAACCGTGCAAATCAATGCTTCTCGTTTCACTGTTCGTGCCCGCGAAGCGGAAGGCGATGAACGCGAAAAACTTTTTCAAGCGCTGGCAGAAAAGACTCCTGATTACGAACAATATCGCTCATGGACATCACGCCGCATTCCACTGGTGATATTGGAACGGCAATAACCACATCCCTCTGCTAAAATTCCACGTAATGTACCAAGCCGAAAAAGGAACTCTCACATGACTCAAACCTACGATGCCATTATCATCGGCGCAGGTGTAATGGGCGCCAGCATTGCCTTTCACTTCGCCGAGCGCGGACTCAAAGTCGCAATCCTCGAACGCACTGTCAGTGCAGCTGGCGCGACCGGGCACTCCAGTGGGCTCGTCCGCATGCATTACGACCTCGCCGCCGAGTCGCACCTGACCTTTGCGAGTTACAAAAACTATTTCAGTGTTTGGAAAGATCGCGTGGGTGGTGAATGTGGATTTCAGCAAACCGGCTTCTTGCAGATCGCCAAGCGAGAGCATGAAGATAAACTGCGCGGTAATGTTGCCAACCAACAAAAGATTGGTATCAACACCTCGGTCATTTCAGTGGATGAAGTCCGCAAACTTTTCCCGGACTTGCACATCGAGCATTTTGACTACGCTGCCTACGAACCGGATTCCGGCTATGCCGATGCGACGCTCACCACCAACTCCTTTCTTGAGTCTGCAAAACGAAACGGCGCCACGCTGATTCAAAATTGCGAAGTCACCACCATCTATACGAGTGGCGGAAAAGTGACCGGCGTAAGCACGACCAAAGGCGATTACTCAGCCCCGATCGTTGTCAATGCGGCGGGACCGTGGGCAAAGCATGTTGCAGCACTGGCTGGGATCGAAGTCCCATTGGTGACATGGACTCACGATGTCGCCTTCCTACATCGTCCGCCTACGCTTGGAAAGATTCCCGCTGTGATCGACGATGTCGTCAATTGTTATTTCCGTCCTGAAGGCAGCGCGCTCATCCTTGCCGCAGGAGAAGACGAATCCCTGCGCGGTGAAGCGCCCGACGCCGAAGACCAAACGCCCACACCAACATTTCTCGATAAGCTCATTGACGCGATGGTGCAACGCATCCCGAAGATCGAAGAGAGCGGCTTGCATTCCATCCATGTTGGGCGCGATGGCATCACACCCGACCAACGTGCGATCTATAGCGGCACAGATCTGAATGGTTTTTATCTGGCATGCGGATTGAGCGGAACCGGATTTAAAACATCCCCTGCCGCTGGCGCAAGCATGGTCGAACTGATCCTGGACGGCAAACCGAAGACCGTGGACATCACTCCATTTCGGTTTAGCCGCTTTGCCGAAGGGAATTTACTCGAAGGCGAATACGGTTACGGACATATTTGGAAATAGCAAAACTGCGGAGCCTTCATCGCTCCGCAGTTTATATCTACCCACTTCTTTACTGCAGCTTGAAACCAATTTCTGCTGCCGCTCCTATCCTTGAATTTTTAATGGCATAATCGATTTACATAACAACACCAAGGCTTGACCAAATTGATGTTGCCAAACCATAAAAAGAGAATATTTAATGCGTGAAGTTGTCATTTATACATTGATGTTTTCCGCCATGCTGCAATTTTTCATGGCGCTCTATGCGTGGGGACGCAAAAACGAGCCAGCTGCAAAGCCATTGATGTTTGTCTTCTTCCTTGGTGGTGTGTGGGCGTTTGCATATAGTATGGAGATCGCATCCATTGGGATGCAAGCCAAGATCTTCTGGATGAAGGTCAGTTGGATAGCGGCAAGTTTTGGTCCGCTGATCTTTCTGCTGATCGTTCTGGAACATCTTGAACTAAGGCACAAACTCACCCGTGGTTTGTTGTTCATCCTTTTGATCCCCACCTTCGTACTCAATCTGCTGATCTGGACCATTCCACATCAAGAACTATTGATGCACAGCTT